>NZ_JADBTB010000073.1:0-3264 GCF_020246405.1 Microcystis sp. M083S1 | reverse complement strand
TACACAGCTTACTTCATTGAGAAAGTCTAATTCTTCTTGCTTTTTCCAATCGGTCAACATTGAAGAAGTTTGAGCGTAGCCTACTCTTTCTTGCTTTTCGTACCAAGCTTGTGTTCGTTCGTGGAGAGCTTTGTTGTAAACCAATCTTACACATCCCAAAGTGCGCCGCAATAGCGACTCTTGTTCGGGTGTGGGGTAAAATCGGTAAGAATAGGCTTTTTCCATGTCTCATATTTTAGCATATATCGTGTAAATGCGCTAATATTTAACGGTAAAGCCGTCGTAGAACGACGGGGTTTCAGACCCAAATTTTCTGATGACGATATAAATAGCAAAAACTATAGACGAATAGCTATGAGCTTTGGTGAAGAATTTGAATTACTGCTGCGGGCCCGTTATCCTCTCATCTATACTACCACCCTAGAAGAAGAACGTCTCGAAAAAGCGATCGCCGATATTGCCAAACAGAGCAATAACCGTGCTGTCTATGTCTGGGATTTTGTGGATGGTTATCAAGATAATCCCAATAACGAGAACTTTGCTCGGCGTAATCCCCTGCAAGCTCTTGAATTCGTCGAAAAGCTGCCGACTAACATCGCCGCGATCATAATTTTACGCGATTTCCAGCGCTTTTTAGAAGATATTGCCATCGCCAGAAAATTGCGAAATCTGGCCCGTTCTCTGAAATCTCAGCCCAAAAACCTAATTATCGTCGCTCCCGAACTGTCTATCCCCTCGGATCTAACCGAAGTAATCACCGTCGTCGATTTTCCCCTCCCCAGTGGCGAAGAAATTAAACAGGAAATCCAGCGATTAATCGCCGCCACCGGACAACCCGTCAAAGAACCACTCCTGGATGAATTAGTGCTTTCTGCCCAAGGATTATCCCTAGAGAGAATTCGTCGGGTTTTAGCCAAATGTTTAGCCAGTCACGGCAAAATTGAGCCAGAGGACGTGGAATTAATTTTGGCAGAAAAACGCCAATCGATTCGTCAAACCCAGATATTAGACTTTTATCCCGCCACAGAGCAGATTTCTGACATCGGCGGCCTAGATAACCTCAAAGATTGGCTGATTCGTCGCGGTGGTGCCTTTAGTGAACGCGCCCGCGCCTACGGTTTACCCAATCCCCGGGGTTTACTATTGGTGGGAATTCAAGGGACGGGTAAATCCCTGACAGCGAAAGCTATTTCCCATCATTGGCACTTACCCCTACTGCGTCTAGACGTGGGGCGTTTATTTGGCGGATTGGTGGGAGAATCGGAATCGCGTACCCGTCAGATGATTAATCTCGCCGAAGCTTTAGCTCCCTGTGTGCTGTGGATAGACGAAATCGATAAAGCTTTCGCCGGAGTGGATGGGAAAGGCGACGGGGGAACCACCGGGCGGGTTTTCGGGACTTTTATCACTTGGTTAGCCGAGAAACAATCGCCGGTTTTTGTCGTCGCTACAGCTAATAACATCCAATCTCTGCCCCCGGAAATGTTGCGAAAAGGACGCTTCGATGAGATATTTTTTGTCGGACTACCTAGCCAAAAGTCCCGCGAGGAGATTTTTAGCGTTCATTTGGGGAAAGTGCGGCCCCATAATCTGAAAAGTTATGATATAAAGCGATTAGCCTACGAAACTCCCGATTTTTCGGGGGCAGAAATCGAACAAACCATCGTGGAAGCGATGCACATCGGGTTTAGTCAAAATCGTGACTTTAGCACCGATGATGTGCTTGAGGCCGCTAGTCAGATTATACCCCTGGCTCGCACTGCCCAAGAACAGATCCAGTTTCTACAGGATTGGGCTAAGTCCGGTAAAGCTCGTTTAGCCTCTCGCGATGATCGTTTTAATGTCAATCCTAACAGTTAATTTAGCACCAATATGAAGCGTTTATCCGGTTTATTGCAATTTATGCTCGGTTTTGTCATGGGAGTGGCGATTTTGGTCGGTGGGGCTACTGCTGTCGCCTATATGCTTCTCTCCGGTATGAATTCTAATCCTCCTAAACCCGTCTTTACCGAGGAGAAAAAAGAGGAAACTAAGGAGGAAAAAGCTGCTAAACCCCAAGCTGAGGTGAAAGAGTCTCCCACAGCTGCACCAGCACCAAAAGCTTCCCCGAAACCCAGTCCCGAAGAAACAAAAAGAGAAACCAAATCCGAGGGTTATCAAGCGCGGGTGACATGGCAAAGCGGTTTAAGTTTGCGCTCTGAACCTACCAGTGAATCGACTCGTCTCGGCGGTCTGGATTATAATACTAAAGTCAGTGTGGTGGGAACCAGCAGCGACGGCCAATGGCATCGCGTGCGTCTGTCCGATGGTCGCGAAGGTTGGATTAAAGCGGGTAATATTTCTAGAGTCGAGTAAATATTTAGAAGGGTTAGGTTTTAGGTTTTCTAAATCTACCCCTTTCCCTAATCAGTAATTGGACAAAGTTAAATTCACACTCTGGCAGGAGAGAACCCCAGAACTGCTCAACTCCAGAAGTCAAAAATATCTGTGATTAATCCTGTCTGGGTACTTAATCACTACTTCAAGAGCGATTATCGCGATTAACTTTTCTGATTAACCAATAACTTGCCGCTAAAGCTAAGGTTCCCACAGTGAGGGCAATTAAATCATCTTTACTGTATTTATTGGGGTCAAAAATAATAATTTTTCGAGAGATGGCAATTAAAGCCGTAACTACGACTAATTCAACCTGTACGATGTGTTTTCTTAGGTAAGCAGTGACGTTTTCTAATAACTCTAAAGCGATCAAAATATTGAGAAATAATCCGAAGATTTCAATTAAAGTTTTACTAAAAAAACCGACGGGTTCCGTAGTAAATAGGTCTTTGATTAGGATAACTACTAGGTCATAAAGAGAAACAATAATAACAACAATTAAGGCTACGGATAAAACCTTAGAAACTATGTTTTCGATGAGATGAATCGACCTCATGAAATCTTCATCGCGCCATTGTTGACCAAAATTGATAAGTAGTTTCCGTATCTGTTTGAGCATGATCGATTAAGTAAAAAGTAAAAATTATTATTGTATTTTATTGCTAATTGTTCTATTTAGTTGACAAGTAAGTATATCCCCCCTTGATAAAGGGGGTGCTGATCCCCCCTTGATCCCCCCTTGATAAAGGGGGTGCTGATCCCCCCTTGATCCCCCCTTAATAAGGGGGGTGCTGATCCCCCCTTGATCCCCCCTTAATAAGGGGGGTGCTGATCCCCCCTTGATCCCCCCTTAATAAGGGGGGTGCTGATCCCCCCTTGATCCCCCCT
>NZ_JADBTB010000072.1:0-12476 GCF_020246405.1 Microcystis sp. M083S1 | reverse complement strand
TGTCAGTCTGTAGAGCGACCATAAGACCAGAACAGAGTAAATCTGTTAAGGCAGGTGCGGAACCCCGCAAGGGAAAGAAGCAGAAACCTAAATCGTGAGGTTTGGGAATCGCCGTCCGTTTTACGGCGGCGAGGATGTCAAAATTAAAGAAACATCTATACTGATAGCTGGTTAATTTTTATGAAAACTCTTGCCGATACGGACTTAAAAAGGCTAGAAGACTTAATTATCAACGGACAAAAAGCGATCGAAACTCGTTTCACGGCGATCGAGAATAGTATCGTCGAAATTAAGGCTGATATTGGCGAAATTAAAGCTGATATTAAAGAAATCAAGCAAGATGTTAAATCCCTAGAGATAGGACAGGCAAAATTAACCGAAAGAGTCGAAGGGATGGATAATCGCCTCAAAATAGTCGAGGGCAGTCAAAAAAATCAAATTTGGGCATTGATAACCATTTTAGGAGGTTCACTAATTACCGCTTCCGTCGGTTTGCTGATCGCTATTTTGCGCTTTGTCTTGTTTAAGTAAAAAATTATGGCTATGGATGAAACTAAAACCGAAATAAATCAAGAAATCGACTCAGAAACCGAAAAAATTGAGCCATCAGCCTCGGTAATAGAGAGATACGCCCAAATCCACTTAAAAAGCGAGGGTGAGAAATTGGTGCTAATTTTGCCCAAAACCAGCGCCGGGGAGACAAGTCAGGATTGGACAGATATCTTGACAGGATTAAAATATTATCTCCGTAATAGCGGCCAAAACAGCCCCGCTAGAACACCAGTACACCTACAGGCCAACGATCGCCTGATGGATACGCGCCAACTACAAGCGATCGCCACAATTTTAGACAGCGCCGAATTACCCCTACATACCATCCAAACCCAAAGAAGACAAACCGCAGTGGCAGCGGCAACTATGGGTTACAATGTCGAACAAATGCGATCGAGTCCCACGGTTTTTGGGGACGAGCAACCGCTGCCATCCCTCCTCGCCGAACCTTTGTACTTAAAAACCACCCTGCGATCGGGTGTAGAAATCCGTCACCCGGGTACAGTTATAATCATGGGCGATGTCAACCCCGGCGGATCGATCGTCGCTGATGGCGATATATTAGTTTGGGGGAGTTTGCGCGGTGTGGCCCATGCTGGATTCCGCGGCGATCGAGCAGCGGTAATTATGGCCCTGCGAATCGACTTAACTCAACTGAGGATCGCGGAATTAGTGGCACGCGCTCCGGCTTTAGCTAGTGATCGCATTGAAGCAGAAATTGCCTGTATCAGCGAAGGAGGAATCCGCATCATTGGGGCTTATAATTTTTCCAGAACCTACACCTTTAAAGATAAAGTGGGATGGGTAGAAAAAAGGTGATCAGTGACCGGTAAACAGTGATCAGTAAACGGTGATTCAGTGACCAGTAAAAATAGGGATTAACTGCGTTGAAATGAAAAACTCTATCAAACTGATAACTGATAACTGATAACTGATAACTGATAACTGATAACCGGTAACTGATAGCTGATAACTGATAACTGATAACTGATAACTGATATAAATTATGGCTCGTGTAATTGTGGTGACATCGGGAAAGGGAGGAGTTGGTAAAACGACAGTAACGGCGAACTTAGGTTCAGCCTTATCTCAATTAGGCTGTCGAGTCGCCCTTGTCGATGCTGATTTCGGACTGAGAAATCTCGATTTATTGTTAGGATTAGAACAGCGTATCGTTTATACTGCCCTCGATGTGGTGGCGGGAGATTGTAGCCTTGATAAAGCTTTAGTTAAGGATAAAAGACAGGAAAATCTGGTCCTATTACCGGCGGCACAAAATCGTACCAAAGAGGCGATTACTGCCGATCAAATGAAGGATTTAGTCGCCCAATTGTCAAAAAGTTACGACTATGTATTGATTGATTGCCCGGCAGGAATTGAAATGGGTTTTCGCAATGCGATCGCCGCTGCCCAGGAAGCGATCATCGTTACTACCCCAGAAATGTCGGCGGTGAGAGATGCCGATCGCGTGGTGGGATTACTAGAAAGCGAAGATATTAAGAGTATCCGTCTGATCGTCAACCGGCTGCGGCCAGAAATGATTCAACTCAACCAGATGATCAGCGTCGAGGATATTCTCGACCTCTTGGTAATTCCCCTGTTGGGGATTATTCCCGACGATCAAAGAATTATTATTTCCACTAATAAAGGGGAACCATTAGTATTAGAGGAGAAGACCTCTCTCCCCGCCATGGCCTTTAGAAACATTGCCCAGCGTTTACAGGGTCGCGATGTGCCGTTTCTAGATTTAATGGCCGGTCAGGAAGGGTTTCTCACTCGTCTGCGTCGTCGCTTATTTGGGCCTTAAACTCTCTCATCTCAACCCCTTAACCTACTATGAATGACCTGATCGATAAACTTCTCGCATGGCGCGGTTCGGGCAAAAGTGGCGACCAAGCTAAAAAACGCTTAAAACTCATTCTAGCCCATGATCGCGCCGATCTTAGTCCCGAAATTCTCAATATGATGCGTCAAGAAATCTTAGAAGTGGTCAGTCGTTATCTTGATATCGACACCGAGGAAACCGAGTTACTCCTAGAAAGTGACCAACGAACTACCGCCCTGATTGCTAATTTTCCGATTCGTCGCATTAAACGCCGTCCTTTAACCTAGAAATTGCCATGAAAACTAAACCGATCGAGCTTTGGCTTAGTCTAGCGGTTAGTCCCTTTCTTTTATCCTACTTGGGACTACGTTCTATTAATAATTGGTTGATAGAAGTCGGGAAAGACAGCGAGGAAATCTTTCGTGGCGATCGCTTGCCGCTGCTCAATATTCCCGATCAGTTACCGGTCAAAAGTGACCAATAATCCAAGAAAAAAGTCCTTTTGCCCCCTGAAAAGAGGCAAAAATAGTGAAATTTTTGTTAAAAATCGGAAAAAATGTGATTCTTTGGCATATAATCTCATTTTTGACAAACCCTAAGAACTAATCCCGATCGATCAGTTATCAGTGATCAGTTATTGCTTTGATAGAGTTTTTCATTTCAAGGCAGTTAATCCCTATTTTCACTGATTACTGATTACTGATTACTGATTACTGATTACTGATTACTGAAATTATGAGCGTCCTTGTCCCCTCGACCGAAACCGAACAGGATATTTTCAGCACTTCCAACCTGTTTCTGCAGCAAAGACTGAAATTAATCGAAGATTTATGGAAAGAAGTCTTAGTCTCCGAATGTGGTCAAGAATTAGTCGATTTACTGGAATTACTGCGCCATCTCTGTTCTGAGGAAGGACAAGTGACCGATGATAGTCCAGAAGCAACAATCGCCAAAATGATCGAAGACTTGGAACTAGGGGAAGCGATCAAAGTTACCCGCGCTTTTGCCCTCTATTTCCAGTTAATAAATATAATCGAACAACACTACGAACAAAGGGATCAGCAACTACTGCGACGGACGGTGATCGGGGAAGAAAACGAAAGTCCCAAGGCTGACCCAAGGCAAAAAAGCCTTTTAGCCACCATTGTCGGGGCCGATTGGTTAGAAAAAACCCTGAACGAGTCCGATCACTCCGGCCCAAAATCGGGACTATTTCACTGGTTATTTCCCTATCTCAAACAGGTTAACGTCCCTCCCCAAGAAATTCAGCGTCTTCTCGATCAGTTAGATATTCGTCTGGTTTTCACGGCCCACCCCACAGAAATTGTCCGTCACACCATTCGCATTAAACAGCGCCGCATCTCGGGCATTCTCGAAAAACTCGACCAAGCAGAAGAAATCTTTCGCAGTCTGGGGTTAACTAACTCCAGAGAAGCACAAACAGTCACCAAACAGTTAAAAGAAGAAATTCGTTTTTGGTGGCGAACAGATGAACTACACCAATTTAAACCCACCGTCGTCGATGAAGTGGATTATGCTCTGCACTACTTCGATGAAGTTCTCTTTGATTCCCTACCCCAGTTAACCCTGCGTCTGCAGCAAAGCCTAGAATCCTCCTTTCCCAGTTTACGAGCGCCGAAAAATAACTTCTGTCGCTTTGGTTCTTGGGTGGGGGGGGATCGGGATGGCAATCCCTCCGTTACCCCCGAAGTCACCTGGAAAACCTGCTGTTATCAGCGCAATCTCGTTATTAAAAAATATCTCGATGCTATTCGCGACCTGACCAGTATTTTAAGTGCCTCCCTGCACTGGTGTCACGTCTTGCCGGAGTTGCTGGACTCCCTGGACAGAGATAAACAGCAAATGCCCGAAATCTATAGCCAGTTAGCCATCCGCTACCGTCAGGAACCCTATCGCCTCAAATTAGCCTTTATTCAAAAACGTCTGGAAAATACCCGCGATCGCAATAATCGCCTTAATGACCCGGAAGAACGACAATTATTAACTAAACTCAACGAAACCAACATCTATCGCTCTGGTTCCGAGTTTTTAGCCGAATTACAGCTATTACAGCGCAGTCTCCTTCAAACCGGTCTTTCCTGTCAAGAACTGGATCAACTGATTGCCCAAGTGGAGATTTTTGGCTTTGTCCTAACTCAGTTAGATTTTCGGCAAGAATCCACCCGTCACGCCGAATGTATCGAAGAAATCGCCGCATATCTGGGAGTTTTACCGAAACCCTACGGTCAATTAACCGAATCAGAAAAAATCGCCTGGTTAGTGGAGGAATTAAAAACCCGTCGGCCGCTAATTCCCCGGGAAATGCCCTTTTCGGAAAGAACCTGCGAAACCATTGAAACCCTGCGAGTTTTAAGAAGTCTGCAAGGGGAATTCGGTCTGGAAATCTGCCAAACCTACATTATCAGCATGACCAACGAGGCCAGCGATGTGCTAGAAGTGCTGTTATTAGCCCAAGAAGCCGGTTTATACGACCCCGCCACTAGCCGCAGTTCCCTCCGCATCGTTCCCCTCTTTGAAACCGTCGATGACCTCAAACACGCCCCCGGCATCATGCAGACTTTGTTTGAATTGCCCCTCTATCGGGCAACCCTAGCCAGCAGTTACGACCATTTAGCGGCTTTAAACGGGGAGGACGTGACCCCGGAACCTGCCATCCTCGAACCGAGTAATTTACAGGAGATTATGGTCGGTTACTCCGATAGTAACAAGGATTCCGGCTTTTTAAGCAGTAATTGGGAAATTCATAAGGCCCAGAAGGCTTTACAAAAAACCGCTAAACAATACGGCGTGGATCTACGTCTTTTTCATGGCCGGGGCGGTTCCGTCGGTCGCGGTGGGGGTCCGGCCTACGCCGCTATCCTCGCCCAACCCCGGGGAACTATTAACGGTCGCATTAAAATCACCGAACAGGGCGAGGTTTTAGCCTCGAAATACTCTTTACCGGAATTGGCCTTGTATAACCTCGAAACGGCCGTAACAGCAGTCATACAGGCAAGTTTACTGGGCAGTGGTTTTGATGATCTCGAACCCTGGAATCGCATCATGGAGGAGTTGGCCACCTGTTCACGGCAAACCTATCGCAGTTTGATTTATGAAGAACCGGACTTTTTAGACTTCTTTCTGTCCGTAACTCCCATTCCTGAAATTAGTCTTTTACAGATTAGTTCCCGACCGGCCCGCCGGAAAAGTGGTCAACAGGATTTAACTACCCTGCGGGCAATTCCTTGGGTGTTTAGTTGGACCCAAACCCGTTTTCTTTTACCGGCTTGGTATGGTTTAGGGACAGCTTTACAGATGTTTCTCGATGATTCTCCTAGCAGAAATTTGGAATTGTTACGCCATTTTTATCACAAGTGGCCTTTCTTCCAGATGGTGATTTCTAAGGCAGAAATGACTCTATCGAAGGTGGATATACAGATGGCCTATCATTACGTCAGTGAACTTTCTAAACAGGAAGATCGAGAACGTTTTGAACGTCTGTTTGAAAGGATCAAAGAGGAATATAATCGCACTAGCGAGATTGTTCTCCAGATCACTGGTGAGAAACATTTATTGGATAATGATCCGAATTTACAGCGCTCGGTGCAGTTACGCAATGGTTCGATCGTTCCCCTCGGTTTCCTACAGGTGTCTCTCCTCAAGCGTTTACGTCAATACAATAGTCAAGCTCAATCCGGTGTGATTCATTTCCGCTATTCTAAAGAGGAGTTATTAAGGGGCGCTTTAATGACGATTAATGGTATTGCCGCAGGGATGAGAAATACTGGTTGATTACAGATAATTAGGGTGTGCTGAAAAAGTGTATTGGTGGGGGCAGGGTGTGGGGTGTAGGGTGTAGGGTGTAGGGATTTTGAGGGGGTCAACCACCTAATTTTCAGGGAAAAAGTCCCTGAAATTTCCCTCCGATCCCCGCAATGGCTGGCACTTTTTGAGGGGAAAAAAGTCTAAAAATCTTACCCAATAAGGTTTTTAGATTTTTTCAGCCAGCCCTAATTAATGGTAGTTTTCCGGTGGTTATCTTGAAGGTAATCCCCCCTATTTTTGTGATTTGTCAACTTTTTCTAGAATTTCTACTAAGTTGTTATTTTTCAAGGGAAAATTACCGCTAAAATTGGGCTTTATTGCCGATTTTATCACTCAATCCCAGCCTTTGGGGGGTTCTATTGGCTAATATTAAGTAGCTGGTTATAATTAAATTAAAAATGGATTTTAGGTTCGATCCCCCCTGCCCCCCTTGATAAGGGGGGTGCCGATCCCCCCTTAGTCCCCCCTTTAATTCCCCCTTGATAAGGGGGGTGTCTGATAATTTTTAACGCCTACCTACTTACTATCACTTATGGACTAAAAATGAATATTTTACCGCTAACAGTTGACAATCGATGATCGATCCCGAAGAGAAGCAATTAAGCTCACTGGTGTGTCGGAAGATTAGAGATTGTGCCAAAATGGAGAAAGTGACCGAATGATTACAGGTAAATTGTTAAAGAAAGGATCGAGTAACCGTGACTGATACGAACTTAGATATACTATCCCTGACCGATCCAGCGATCGCAGGGATTTTGCAAAAAGAACTGCAACGTCAAAGAGATCACCTAGAATTAATCGCTAGTGAAAACTTTACCTCGGCTGCCGTCATGGCCGCCCAGGGTTCGGTTTTAACCAACAAATACGCGGAAGGACTGCCCAAAAAACGCTACTATGGCGGTTGCGAATACGTTGACGAAGCGGAACAATTAGCGATCAATCGGGTTAAACGACTATTTGGGGCAAATCACGCTAACGTACAACCCCACTCCGGGGCCCAAGCTAATTTCGCCGTTTTCCTGACCCTCTTGCAGCCAGGCGATACGATTATGGGCATGGATCTCTCCCACGGTGGTCATCTTACCCACGGTTCCCCCGTTAACGTTTCCGGGAAATGGTTCCGAGTCGTACAGTACGGAGTAAGTCCCGAAACCGAACTCCTCGACTACGATCTCATCCTTGACATCGCCCGCAAGGAAAAACCCAAACTAATTATCTGCGGTTATTCTGCCTACTCGCGCCAGATTGATTTCGAGAAATTCCGCGCCATCGCTGACGAAGTGGGGGCCTACCTGATGGCAGATATCGCCCATATTGCCGGTTTAGTGGCCACTGGTCATCATCCTAACCCCCTACCCCACTGTGATGTGGTCACTACCACCACTCACAAAACCCTGCGCGGTCCTAGGGGGGGTTTAATTATGACCAAAGACGAGGAATTAGGCAAAAAATTCGATAAATCCGTCTTCCCCGGTACCCAAGGCGGTCCCCTAGAACACGTGATTGCAGCGAAAGCGGTGGCTTTTGGGGAAGCATTGAAACCGGAGTTTAAAATCTATTCGGGCCAAGTAATCGCTAATGCCCAAGCTTTAGCCGGTCAGTTGAAGGCTAGAGGGATTAAAATTGTCACTGATGGTACGGATAATCACTTGATGTTACTCGATTTAAGATCCGTGGGCATGACCGGGAAAGAAGCCGATCGCTTGGTGAGTACTATCAATATTACCGCTAATAAAAATACTGTTCCCTTCGATCCCGAGTCTCCCTTTGTCACCAGTGGTCTGCGCTTGGGTTCCCCGGCTATGACCACCAGAGGACTAGGAGAAACGGAATTTATCGAGATTGGCAACATTATCGCCGATATTCTCCTTAATTCCGGTGATGAAGCCCTGAGAACTGCTTGCCGTCAACGGGTAGGGAAACTTTGTGAAAGCTTCCCCCTCTATCCCCATCTCCATATTTCCGTCCCCGCCTTGGCCTAAAACGAGAGATAATAAAAACTCATAATTGGCGATTGCCTGTCAGTGGCCAATTGTGAATTAAATCGCCCCCCAATTCCCATGTCTGGAGATTTATACTATCTAATTGCTTTTCTGATCGCCCATACCGTGGTACTTTGGAGTACCCCCCTCGTCAGAACCGTCGGACTGAAAAGCGGTTACGTCGATAAACCCAACGAAAGGAAGGTCCATGAAAAGCCTATGGTTCGACTGGGGGGAGTTTCGATTTTTGTCGGCGCTTTAACTGCCCTCCTGATTGTTTGGTGGTTGGGAGGGTTTGCAGGTTTAAACAGCGATCGAGAATGGGAAGTGTGGGGCGTAACCCTAGGCGGTTTGGGCTTTTTCCTCATCGGTCTAGCGGATGATCTTTTTAATCTTTCCCCCCTCAATCGTCTGGTAATGCAGTTTAGCGTCGCTTTTCTAGCTTGGCAAGCTGGCGTTAGGATCGATTTCCTCTCTATTCCCTTCGGCGATTTATTACAAATTCATTGGCTAAGTTTGCCAGTTACTCTCCTCTGGTTAGTGGGGATGGCTAACGCGATTAATTGGATTGACGGTTTAGATGGATTAGCGGCAGGGGTTTCGGGTATATCTGCCGTGGTGATTTTGATTGTAACTTTGGTGATGGGACAACCGGCCGCCGCTATTATCGCCGCCGCTTTAGCGGGTGGGGCCTTGGGTTTTCTGCGTTACAATTTTAACCCCGCCCAAATTTTTATGGGGGATGGTGGGGCCTATTTTATGGGTTTTACCCTCGCGGGTGTGGCGGTGATTGGATTGGCTAAAACTACTGCTGTGACTACTGTTGCCGTTACCGCCGTCCTATTACCCTATCTCATCCTCGCGGTTCCTCTCCTCGATATGTCCACGGTGATTATTTCCCGTCTCAAACGCGGAAAATCCCCTTTTGTGGCTGATAAACGTCATTTACACCATCGTTTACTGAAAGCGGGTATCTCTCACCGTCTGACAGTATTATTTATCTACTCCCTAACTCTCTGGGTGGGCAGTTTAGCCCTCGGTTTCTCCAATGTTCCCAGTGGTTGGGGTTTTGCCTTTGGTGCGACTCTCCTCCTCGGTTACGTCGGTTGGCAAGTCTGGCGCAATCGTGGCAGTGAACCGTAAGCCATCTTAAAGTCGTCAGCTATCAGCTTTTTTCTGCGGATATCCCTTCGGCATCCAGTTTGTCACTATGAGAGAGCAAGCAATGATGAATTTTTATCTTCATAAAATAATTTGATTGTACTGAACTCTCGACGCAGTAAATTTTCAACTTGTAAAGTAGAACAGTTTCCTAGTCTCAACCAGATGACTTTGGGAGGATTCCCAAACACTAAACTTAGATCGTGCATATCGGCATCTTTTGAGACAATCATCAAATCATTATCTTTGGCATAATTCCAAACTATCGGGTCTATTGTTGCTTTCATCCCTACATCCCGAACATGAAGCGAGTCTGGAAAAATATCGCTCAAACGGGTAGATAATTTAGGGGATAAGTTTTCATCAAATAGTAATTTCATGCTGATCAAGTCGAAATCATTAACCGACGTTCACGATCAGCCGCATAAGCAATACAAGCCTTTAAATCTTCTCGCGTCAGGTCGGGAAAATCCTCAAGAATTTCTTCTTCTGTCATTTCCGAAGCTAGGTATTCAAGCACTTCATAAACTGTGATTCGCAAGCCACGCACACAAGGCTTACCACCACGTTTATTGGGTTCAATTGTGATATAGTCTCTATAATTCATGATGTGAGGAGGGCATTTTTATTAATTTTATCATACCATTTATTGCTGCTAAAAACAGTAGTTTTGGAAACAGTCAAGCTCTAATCACAGTAATTCTATATTGATTTTCTGTCACCACAACTTCAGTGGATAATCTTTCTTCCATTGGTAAAGCATTTTTTCGCCTATCAAAGATAAATAACCAACCAAAATCTAAACCCAAACGCCCTAAATAAGATTCTAATTGTTCAATTCCGTCAGCTTGAGGATCGCGTTTTTTATCCCGCCATACTTTTAATTCAATCCCTAAAATTACATCTTTATACTGCAAACATAAATCCATTCTGTCACTACCAATTGCATATTCCCTTTCTAAAACTCCTCCACCATTAACCACACGATGTAAAAAAGCCATTAATACTATATGTGGAGCGATTTCATGATAACCAGTGCTACCTAATAATGGTTCTCCGTGCTGTCGCCAAAATTTGAGAAATGCTGTTAATAAAGCATCTATATTTAATTCACCTTTTGCTGTCAACCAACTAGGACTAATTAAAGGTAAACTGTCCTGAGTTCCTTGTACTAAAACACGGGGAATAACTTCACGATAAATGGGGTTAGAAATAACTAATCCCCCCATCGGATCACGTCGTAATAATCCTAAATCTATTAAATATTGCCTATCATCTGCTAGGGTATCGGGTAAGGTTTGCCCTGCTAAAATTGGTTCAATAATGTTTTTAACTCGTTTTTCTCTGAGTTTTTCCGCTAAACTATCTAAATGAGTATCCTGACGAGCTATTAATATTTCTTTGGCTGTTAAAATATGTTTTTTAGTAATAGTAATACTTCTATCTTTTACCATTTTTTCTACAATTTCTTTAGCTAAGGCATTGACTAGCCAAGGTTGTCCTTGGGTTAAATAAAATGCTGTTTCTATAGCTTCTGGTGTGAAAATTTGTCCAGTTGCTGCTGTATGCTGTTGATATAATTCTCCTACTTCTGCAAGATTAAAATTTCGCATGGTAAGAGAAGCAACTTTGATATTAAAAGGACTAGATGTATTTAATCTATCACTACCACCAGATGCTACTTTATAATCTCTCACATCTCGTAAACCAATTAATCCTACAGATGAGGGAAAATTTTCAGGACGGTTAGGAAAACCATCTCTTAACTGTCGTAAAATAGAAATTAATGTTTGGTCTTGTAAAGAGTCAATTTCATCTATAAATAATACTATGGGACGATTTAAAGATGTTGCCCAACTTTGTAAAAAAGCCTTAATTCTATTTCCTGGTTCTTTCTGTTGCCATTGTTTAGCAGCTGGTTGCAATTCTTTAGGTAAGCGGATATTTATTGTATTATACCATGCCCCTAAAATTGCCAATTCTGCGGCAGCAGGATCATGATTAAATGCACTTCCTACTTCCACTGATACCATGACTGCGGCATAATTTCCTGTAGCAGTAAGTTGTTTTGCTAGGGATAACATAGCGGTGGTTTTCCCCGTTTGTCGTGGTGCGTGTAGGACAAAATAACTTTCTTGTTTAATTAAATCCTCTAAATCTGGTAATCGCACTGTGGGAGAGAGCATATAGTGGATATCGTCCTTACAGGGACCGGCAATATTAAACCAGCGAGTCATGGTATTTTGGCAGTGGGTGAACTCTTTAAGTTTACACTATCTATAATTATGTTGGTATCAAGCAAGATTTTCACAGGTTATGTTTCTCCTTTAAATATTCCCATTTAGCTTGATCTGGATCAAAATCAGGAGGTGCAGGTTGGGTTTTCTCAAACCAGTTTTGCAAAACCTTGATTTTAGTTGGTCTTTTTGGTGTTTCTGGTGCTGATTCAGTGGTTAGGGTTGTGGTATGATCAAGGGTATCTGTAGCTGCCCAAACTACAATTTCCCCTTTTCTGGGGGGTAAATTCAGGGGTTCGGTAATTACTAAGTTACCAGATTGATCAATTTTTCCTTTGAGTTTGTATGCTTGCATGATGTTTTTCATGAGACTCTGTTTTTATATTATTATCTCAAATTGACTGAATTGGAGGTTATTAACTGAATGTACACCTTAAAAATTAGTAGAGTTGGAAATTCCTTGGCTATAACATTACCTCAAGAAGCTCTGGAAAAACTTAAAGTTCAAGAAGGAGACAGTGTATTTGTCACTGAAACACCAACAGGTATTATTATAACTGCTGGTAATCCTGATTTTGAAAAAGCAATGGAGGCTTACAGAAAAGTCAGCACAAAATACAGAAATGCACTTCATGAGTTAGGGAAATGAATGGAATTTTCTGGTTAGATGAAATAATTGTTAAAGCCATACATGAAGACCAATTAATACAGCATGGTGGTCTGGCGGGTGTGCGAGATAACAATTTGTTTTTCGCTAGTTTAGATAGACCGAAAAATTTACTTGCTTATGGTGAACCTACACCCAGTATATTTGATTTAGCTGCGGCTTATGGTTATGGATTTGCTAAAAATCATGCTTTTATAGATGGTAATAAACGGGTAGCTTTCGTAGTA
>NZ_JADBTB010000071.1:0-22305 GCF_020246405.1 Microcystis sp. M083S1 | reverse complement strand
TGAAATGGGGCGAAAGTCTGTGGACTCTGTGTAAGACAGTACATGGTTTTTTAACTGTGGTATGCGACGGTGGTGGAAGCAGAAACTTAAATCGTGAGGTTTAGGAATCGCCGCACTTTTAGGGCGGCGAGGATGTCAACTGTTAAGACCGCAGTTTCCCCGCGACCAACCCCATTCTTCCACTCCCACGGAAATTTGCGAACCGGGACGGACATCTCCTTTGGATAAGTCTATCAGAGTGACACTGACTGCGGCGAATAAACTGCCCCGATAAATCGGCTGTCCTTTGTTGTTGGTATTTTTAAAACTAAGGCTAGAAACTTGGGGAGGTTGACCGGAGCGCGTCCAGCGAATGCGCTCAAAACGTCCATTGATAAATTCTGCTGAATAGGACCAACCGTTATTCATGCGGCCTCGACAAAAAAGCTGTTGTGTGGCTACAGTAGGGGGAATATTGACAGATAAACTCAGAAGGCTGAAGGTAGCGAGAGCGATCGGCAAAAATTTCATAAAAGTTGGCACTATAGGGTCAAATAATCCTATTATAAGTTTTTAGTTCGCAAATTTAACTATCGCGGCCGCGGTAAGTTCCGGTTTTTCGAGATGGGGAACATGACCACAGCGAGGAATCCAAACCAGTTGATTATTGGGTAAGGCCTGCTGAAATATCTTCGCGTCTTTTGTGCCTAAAATTTGATCGTTTTCTCCCCAAATAATCAGCGTTTCTCGGTTTATTTGGCTTAATTTCGGCAAAAATGCCCCATAACCGCCACTTTTGGTAAAGGAGATTAAAGCCTCACTCCAGTGGGGACAATTCAGGTGCAGATTGGCACAGGTGCAAGCATCAACAGTGGCCAAAGTTGCATCAAAATAGGCGGTACGACTGATATTTTGACGCACGCGGGGATTGGCTAAAAAATTAGTTGCCCACTTATCGAGGGGAGAAAACATCAATTTACCCAAAACTGGGGGGTTAGCTAGTCCTGCGCTGTCAATCAGGACTAATTTTGCCACTATTTCCGGGTAGGAGAGGGCAAAATCTAGGGCTACTGCACCCCCCATGGAAGCACCGACTAAAATTATCGGTTCTGCGATCGCAGTGTGCCAGAAATGGTAAAGATGGCTTTTAATAGTTTTCGGAGATACTTGTAAATCTGGGTATCGCTCAGTAAAACCGAAGCCGAGTAGATCTATCGCCCAAGTTTCCCTATTTTGGGCGAGTAAGGGTAGTAAACGCCGAAATTCCAGCAGGGAACTATCAAAACCGTGCAGAAGGAGAAAAGGCGGTTGACCTTGCCCTTGTTGACTATAGGTAGTTAGAATCGATCGAGGATAGATGGGGCTATCGATGGCAATTTGTTGGATATTTTGGAGGAGAGCAAGGGAGGTATCTTCACTCAATCCCTCCCTAACAGTGGGTAAAAAGTTGGGATAATTCACGGATGAGGGCGAAAGTTTGATGAGGCAACAGGCAAGAGGTGGTTAGATATGTGTAGTTAGTTGTCTCTAGCTACAGATGTTAATAGCTAATTTCGAGGGTGACAGCAGCGCGCAGGGTTTGTTCCCCTCCGATAACCGGGCTACTGGCAGCATCGGCACTCCGAAAAACCGCTTCTGAGCGGGCTATTGGCACGGGATTACTGGTATTACCCACTTGGATAGAAACCGTTTCTTTCGGCACTAAACCGAGGGCTTGTAACACGATTGTAGCCTGTTCTCTAGCTTGTTCCGTGGCTTTGATGAGAGCGGTTCTTTGGGCAGCTGCGATCGCTGATTCTCCAGCAGTAAAACTGACCCCATCGATGCGTGTTGCCCCGACTTTGACCGCTTCATCGATTAAAATCCCCGCTTGGGCTATATCAACCTGAAAACTAATCAAATTAGCCCCGATATAACCGATTAAACGTCTTTGGTTGTTGCTGAAGTCGTAATTGGGCTGTAAACTAATGCCAGTGGTTTCCAATTTTTCCACTTGACGGGAACGGAGAAATTTAACCACCGCATCGCTACGAGTGGCGGTTTCCCGCTGCACCTTACCCGCTTCTTTGCCTTGAATTTCTACCCCTAAGCGCACTATTGCTTGAGAAGTGGCGATATTTTCTATTCCTTCTCCCGTTACGGTAATTGTCCTCAATTCTCTTTCGTTTGCGTAACTAGGCATAACTAATCCGGTGTTGATGAGGATAAGGGACAGCAAAAAAGCCAAGCAAAATTTTCTGTAATTCATGAAAAATCCGTAGCGATCGATACTATATTTCGATTCTAGCCTTTATTTTGGGCAATTGAGTGGAAGATTATCCCTTTTCTGTCACTTTCGCAATATTGGTGACTAAGCTCTGGGAACTTGAGAAGGGGCATTTAAGCAATGAGTGTGAAGAACCACAGAGACACAAAGAACACAAAGACCGATCGCTATTATATAAGTAGGTAGGCGTTAAAAGTTATCAGACACCCCCCTTATCAAGGGGGGATTAAGAGGGGATCGGCACCCCCCTTATCAAGGGGGGCAGGGGGGATCGAACCTAAAATCCATTTTTAATTTAATTATAACCAGCTACTTAAGTTAAACTTATCACACAGAACCTAGAAGAGCCGATAAATTCTCAAAACTTGCTATGATCTAACAAGATTGTTAATGCACTTTCTCGGATTAATTATCCCCTGCAATGACGCGCCAAATTCACGACCAATTTGCCAAGGAATATTTAGAAGAACTCTTAGCGTCTCTAGGGACGATTAAAAAGAGCAAGAAAGTCAAGAGTGAAGTTCAAGAAATCGATGTCTGGTTTGAACCAGCCAGTTCAGCATCAAGGACTGAATTACCCTTGGGCATACTCGCTAAAATGGCGGCGACTTGCTGCTTATTTGAACCCTTCCGTAATCCTCCCTCCGAGGTAGAGATTCGCAGCTGCATCTCAAAGTTATATGCGGTTCATGGCGAGGTCTTGAGGAAGGCGAAACGGACAAACAAAACTCTAACTGAAGCTGAACTACCAGTTCTCTGGATTTTAACGCCTACTTTTTCGGCGAGAATGATTGAAGAAGTCGTGGGAATCCCCCCTTCATTCCTACCGGAAGAGGGGATGAAAGAGGAGTGGGGAAAAGGAGTTTATTTTTCCCCTAGCCTGTTCAAAACAGGAATCGTCGCCATCCATCAATTACCAGTCAATGAGGAGACTTTATGGTTGAGGGTACTAGGGAAAGGAGGGACGCAAAAACGGGCAGTAGAAGAATTAGTGCAATTACCTGAAGGTAATCCTTTCCAAGAGAATTTACTGGAAATTCTGGCCAACTGGCGCAAGAGTTTGGAATTAAGAGATAATTTAAGTGCCGAAGAACAGGAGGACATTATGAACCTATCACCAGCTTATTTACAACAACGAGAAGAGTGGAAACAAGAAGGGATACAAGAAGGGATACAACGAGGCAGTTTAGAAGGACAACTATCCCTGATAACCAGTCTTCTGGAAGGACGTTTTGGCAGCCTAGATGCAGAATTATCTGGTCTGGTGGAACAGATTGCCCAACTTCCCATCTCCGAACGCACCGGGTTACTTCTTTCTCTGGCTAATTTATCTCGCTCAGAACTGTTAGAAAGATTCAGGGAAAATTAAACTTTCAATCCCCCCAAGCTAGGAAAAACTATCCCCAAGCATTAATAGAAAACGGGTTTCTCGGAGAAACCCGCTTTCTGTGCGTTACTCAACGGATTTAGTATGACAACTGATAAAAACCCCTCCAATTAATGAAGGGTAATTGTCGGATTTTATTGATGGTATTAGGAGACTTTTGTGGTTTCTTTTTCTGAAAAGACGGACAATAAAATAACAATACACACTCTCCTTTTTTTAAAATGTATTCTAAGCTACATTTTTATAAATATTTACATTACTCTCCGTCAGGCTTCTTTGGCAAGGTTAAGAGCGATCGCATTCTATCTTTTGGTAGTTAATAATGCCGTTGACAAGAGCTAAGTTAAGATTGAAGGGCATTCAGTTGTTAATTCGTGTAATTCTTGAGTAGGGCGAAAATATGACGACACTACTTGTACAAGCGACCTCGGCTCCTTTGATGATTGATCTTCCTTGGATTATGCCGATGACGGAGGAGCAATTTTATGAATTTTGTTTAGCCAATCGAGATTTACGCATTGAACGCAGTGCTAGTGGAGAAGTGATCGTTATGCCTGCTGCTTTTTCAGATACGGGTAATCGCAATTTTAATATAGCTGTGCAACTGGGGAGTTGGTCAGAACTAGATGGAACGGGGCTTGGGTTTGATTCTAGTGCGGGTTTTACGCTGCCCAATGGTGCGACTCGTTCACCCGATGCTGCTTGGATTAAATTAGAACGCTGGAATGCTTTAACAGAAAAACAAAAAGCCTCTTTTGCCCCCATCTGTCCCGATTTTGTCATTGAATTACGTTCTGCTAGTGATACAGTATCCAGTTTGCAGAAAAAGATGGAAGAATATATTGCCAATGGTACTTTATTGGGTTGGTTAATCGATCGCCAAAATCGCCAAGTCTATATTTATCGTCCCCATCAAGAACCGGAGATTTTAAATGCTCCTGAAACCATTAGTGGTGATCCAGAATTGCCGGGGTTTGTATTAGTAATGGCTAAGATTTGGTAAATGCGATCGCTGATGAAAGGTTCCGTCAATATAGAACAACCAAGCACGATTAACGCTGTTCTATCGGTGTTGCTCACGGGAATCCTCAACACTGATAGAACAGCGATAACTAATCATCCTGTTAAGATTGGGTCAGGGTAGCCAATTCTGAGGCCAAAGGATCAACCCGGCGTAAATTTGCCCCTAATGCTCTTAATTTACCCTCTAAATTATCGTAACCTCGATCGAGGTGATGGAGTCCCTGCACAATAGTAGTCCCCCGGGCTGCCAATCCTGCTACCACCAAAGCTGCCGAAGCGCGTAGATCCGTGGCCATCACCGGCGCCCCGGAGAGGAAAGGCACACCGCGCACTAAAGCCACATTTCCTTTGACCTTGATATCTGCTCCCAGACGCTTTAATTCGGCCACATGACGCAGACGGTTTTCAAAAACCGTCTCATTAACCACGCTACTGCCCTCGGCTAAAGTTAACAGAGCCATAAATTGGGCCTGCATATCTGTGGGAAAACCGGGATAGGGCAGGGTTTCGATATCGGTGGCTTTTAAGTCTTTAGGGATAATCCGGAGACGATTGGGACCATCTTCCACCACTTCCGGACCGATTTCGTGCAGTTTGGCAATTACCGAAGCTAAATGGCTGGGAATTACGGGATAAAGACTAATTTCTGAGCGGGTAATCGCCCCGGCTATCAGTAAAGTCCCGGCTTCAATGCGATCGGGAATGATACTGTAATCGGTACTGTGCAGACGGGAAACTCCCTCGATGACAATTGTATTGGTCCCAGCACCGCGAATTTTTGCCCCCATGGAAACACAAAAATCGGCTAAATCAATCACCTCTGGCTCCTGGGCTGCATTACCGAGAATGGTTTCCCCGTCCGCTAAAGTCGCCGCCATCATTAGGGTTTCCGTCGCTCCCACACTGGGATAATCCAGATAAATATTCGCCCCTTTCAGACGACCATTACCCTTAACGCGGGCGTGTACCATGCCGCCATCGATTAATACATCTGCACCCATTGACTGTAGGCCTCTAACGTGCAGATCCACTGGTCTGGCCCCAATGGCGCAGCCGCCGGGGAGGGGAACTTTTGCTTCTCCTAAACGGGCTAAAATCGGTCCAATGGCAAAAAAACTGGCCCGCAACTGGGAGACGAGATCGTAGGGTGCTTGAGCTTGTTGGAGGTCTCTGCCATCAATCTCTAGTCTATCTCCGGTGCGACGGACCTGCACGCCCAAAGCCGAGAGAATTTGACTCATCCGCTCGATATCGGCTAGGGCTGGTACATTACTAATCTGGCACTCGTCGGAGCAGAGTAAAGCTCCTGCCATAATCACTAGAGCGGCATTTTTGGCACCACTGATCTTGACTTCACCCCGGAGAGAGTGACGACCTTGAATTTCTAAATAGGGATGCTCGGTATCGATGGTCATAGGATGATTCATTTATCTTAGTTGGGAGTCTTGGCTAAGGAAAGCTTCGGTAAAATGAGACTGCATCTTATCAGATTTTTGAGGAAATTATTGGTGATTCTACCCCGAAAAGCGATTTTTGTCTTAATTATCTGAACTATCTTGACTTATGGATTGTCCGATAGTATGATAGGAGATTGTGAAAGAAAAATGCGGAACTGGCGGAATTGGTAGACGCGCTAGATTCAGGTTCTAGTGTCTGCAAAGACTTTCGGGTTCAAGTCCCGAGTTCCGCATTATCTCCCTCAAAACGTAGTTATTTAGGGCAGCCCTAGCGGGGTGAAAAATCCGATTGGCTATGATTAGCAGTGTTCAAAACCCTTTAATCAAGCAAATTCGCAAGCTACACCGCACTAGAGAGCGACAGGAGCAGAATTTGTCCTTAATTGAGGGAACCCACTTACTAGAGACGGCTTTAGCCGTGAATTGTTCCCTAGAGACGGTTTGTTATACTGAAAAGTGGCAGCAAAGACAGGGACAATTAGCAGAGAAGCTTCCAAATCAGGCGAAACGAGTCGAGATAGTTTCCCCGGAAGTCCTCGCTTCCCTAGCGACAACGGTTAATCCCGATGGTGTGATTGCCACTATTGCCCGTGATCACCTTCATCCAGTCCCCCAAAATCCGCTACAATTGGGCTTAGTTTTGGAAAGATTGCAGGATCCGGGTAATCTCGGCACTATTATCCGCACTGCCGTGGCTACAGAGGTACAGGGTATCTGGTTAAGTCTCGATAGCGTCGAAATCGATAACCCCAAAGTGATCCGCAGTTCCGCCGGGGAATGGTTTCGATCGCCCCTGGTGGTAGAATCGGATTTATCGGCTTTAGTGAAAAAATATCAAGCACAGGGGGTAAAAGCGATCGCGACTTTACCCACAGCCACCAAAAGCCACTGGGAGATTGATTTTACCCGTCCGACTTTAATATTATTAGGCAATGAAGGAGCTGGTTTATCACCCCAATTAGCGACTTTAGCCGATGAAACGGTGAAAATTCCCCTCTTTGGTGGTGTAGAATCTTTAAATGTTGCGATCGCTACTGCTGTCATCCTCTACGAAGCTAGAAGACAATTAAGCTGCCCGCGCATTTGAATTGCTTGTTGAGATGAGGCACTCATGCAAGGGGCAAGAGGCAACAGTAAAGAGATTGGGGGAGATTTAGCCAATCTAAGAAAGTGATAGCAAAGTAGCGATTGCGGGGAGCAGTTTTGCACATGACTCGGCCAGTTTGGCAGCATCGGGCAAACCGGCAATCGTTCCTTTGAGAATTTTCAAAGCAGTTTTTGCCGCTTTTTGGAGTGCATTATCTTCAGGTTTCTGTCCTGCTTCTGCCAAGGTTTTGACCTGTTCCATCGCCTCCGCTTTATCTTCCGGCGCTAGGTGGGATTCATTTTTGATCGCAGATTGAAGCTGTTCGAGCAGTGTGGCCAGTTGAGTTGCTTCAGGGGTATTCGTCGATTGCAGTTGACCGATGCTGTTCGTGACCACACCGCTAATTTGTCCGAGTGCAACCCCGGTCATGGTTTGGTTTTCGCCTGCGGCGGCAATTCCGCTCACGTTTCCCTGTACGCCGCTGATGTTGACGTTTCCTTTATTTTCTGTCATAGTTTCTACATGGTTGTAATAGTTTTTCGCGTAAACCTTTTGGCTGCTGATGGCGGGTTCAGCAAAGTTAGAATCAACCGCTTCATAAGCTTTTTGTGTTAGAGCGCCCTTGTATTCATCCGAGGCTATTGTTTGCAAATTAATATAACCAGATTTTTCTAATCCACCGAGCGTTGGGAATTCGACCTCAGGACAGCTATCAGAACCCGTGTAATTTGGCCAACTAGGGCCGTTGAAAACCTGAGGACCCCACAAAATATTGTCCTCGGCGGGAAAATAACCAGCCCGTACTCCTTCAACTATCCATCGCAAAAGGTTTTTTTGTTTTTCTGTTAAGGTCATATTTATACCTCGAAAAGTAAAGAACAGTACTATTATACTATTTACTTTTGATTTTCGTAACGGGAATTTGCTAAAACCGACCTTTATATAAATCCCTCGGATAGGTGAAACTGTTTCTATGAATAGTGAAATTTGAGACAGTCAACCAATTTTTTACACTTCCGTTTTTTTGGCAGATTTTGGCGGAATTTGGGCGGCTGTTAAGGTGACAATTTGGCCATCTTTGAAAATGCTGATAGATTCTCCTAAGAGGCGGTGTCTCTCAATTGCTTCTGCGATTGCGACTCTAACACCTGTATCGATTCGTTCCGATAATTTATCAGGAATTGGCTCAGTCATAAGCTATCTCGGTTGTTTGTTGCCAGATAGAGGGGTCATAGATTTCTGGGGTTGCTGATTGGCGATGGGAATCTTCTTGTGTGGGGTTTTTAAAACCTAGAGCCAAACTAACTTTTGGATAGGATGCACAGTTTGGTGACTTTCTCTCACTTATGATGAGCAGCAGAAGTTATTCAAAGAGGGCGAATGCAATTCGCCCCTACAATAAACAATATTATTGCGCCAATGGTAGGGGCGCATCGCGTGCGCCCAAAATGTCCTAGATAGATATTTCTCCAAAGCAGAAAAATTAATTCTGACTCAAAAATAAACTGGGCAATCCGATAAGATTATCCTGCTTAAAAAAGATCGAATTTTGTTGTCGCAATTTACCGATTAATCTTGTTACTGTTACTCTGGTAGTGCCGATGGCGCTGGCAATTTGAGCGTGAGTTAGGGGATAGGGGAGATAATACCCTTCCCCACAGGGTTGACCGTATTCTTCCAATAATAAAACCAAGAACCCCATTAATCGATCGAGGGAGCGTTTTTGACCGAGAATACTCAACCAAAATAACTTACGCTGGTATTGATGGCGAAAAGTTTCCATAACAGCCGATCGCAATTGCGGCCATTTTTCTAGGTCTTCCCAGTATAACCAGACTAACTCGGTTCCGTCTAGATGAGCTTGGGCTTGTAATTGAAAGGGAAATTGAGAAACAATCTCAAAAGGTTGACCTGCACCCACAAAACCGAGAAATACTTCCTCACTATCGGCCATAGGTAGTTGACGGGCGGATTTTTGGTCAATAACGTTAACTTGTGCCTTACCAACAATACGAATCGCCCCAGATTCCACAAAGTATAATAGCCCGGGGCGCGTGGCTACTTTTTCATCTTTGGCAAAGGTATGGTTACGATAATGGGATTTTGCCCAGTTAAAGATTTCTGTTTCTTGACCGATTAAGGGTATAAAATCCGACGAAGGAACCGAAGAAGACATTAAAATTAATAACCCACTGGGGCGTTGAGGGAACTGTAAACTAATGTAACAAAAAATTGCTGCGATTGGGGGGGTCTTGTGGCCGCTAGATGGTTATCGGTCAATAATGCCTAGAAGTCGCGGGGATTGGGCAGATAGGGGAATTATTAAGCATTCTTAACAGAATACCCGCCCCAATGTTACAAAAGCTAGATAATCAGCTTATCTATTCTTAACTTTTTCTCGCTTTTCCGGGGACTATGGCATAAGATAGGATGCGTGACTATTAGTTTTCTATCTATGATATAGCGTTTCTCTTAAAGATGAAGTATAAAGAAATTTGGCATTATCTCTTGGCGACCAGCTACTGTTAACCGTTCTCTGTTCCCTAAAACCAGATACTTCGTACCTCACTATTAAGATAACTGCCCATAGATGATAGTTGATAGATAATTTAAATTTATACTTTTCCTTAAAAACTTCGGTCAAACTTGTATGAATAGCATTAGACAAAAAGTTGAATCCCTCTTGAATCAATTACCAGATGATTGTTCAATTGAAGATATTCAGTATCATTTATACGTTCTGGAGAAGGTGCGTCAAAGTTTGAACGCTGCCTCTCTGGAGAATACAATCCCCCAAGAAGAAGTTGAGGGTCTTTTAAACAAATGGCTGATCGAGTGAATTATCGCCTTGTCTGGTCGCCCAAAGCAATTGAAGACGTGGATGCGATCGCATCTTATATTAGTCGAGATTCCCCGTCCTATGCGGCGGCCGTCGTGCGTCGAATTCTTGATATAAGCTATTCTTTAGAAAATTGTCCCCTAGAAGCGAAAAAATGCGCTGAATTTAGTGATGATACCATCCGAGAAAAGTCTGCCTATGCCTACCGTCTGATCTATCAAATTCAAGGGGCGGTAGTTATTATAGCGGCGATCGTCCATAGTAAGCATTTCTTGGATTGATCGAGTCAGTGATCAGTGATCAACCATTAGGAGTCAGGAGCCAGGAGTCAGAAGTCAGGAGTCAGGAGATTATTTTTATTTATTCTTCCCACTTCCTACTTCCCACTTCCCCACTTCCTAATTCATAATTCATAATTCATAATTCCCACTTCTCCTAACCCCCACCCGCCAATTTTGAGCCTAATTCCCGCTTAATCCGGTTGAGAATCGAGGTTTCATCGAGGGAATCGAGAATACTGGCTACCACTGCCTTCGGGCCATCGGGTCCCCAAGTGGCCCCATTAGCGAGATAGGTTTTCGTCACTTGGCCGATCGCGTAACAGGATACACCGGCAACTCCCGCTTGAGTCAGGGCGATCGAAGTATAGGGAAGGAGAGAAATGCCGCCAGTGGCAGGAATCGAGAGGCCAAGCAGTCCTTTGAGGGAACTTAAGCCCAAAACCGCTAAAAATTCGCTGGCACTAATACCCCCCATATTGAGGGCAATTTTTTGTAAAAGAGCGATCGCCCCCTGACGAGTTAAATCGATGCCGTATAAGCGAGAAAGAGCGAGAATCATGGCCAGATCGATAACTGCTCCCGTAAACAGATCCAACACCGTCACTGGATTGAGAGCGATCGCCGATGCTTTGATCATCACTGCTTTTTGAATCAATTGATTAGCCCCGCGATCACGGATAGCCATTTTGCGGGCGACAATTTGCTCGTTTACCTCGTCCGCATACAGCATAGAATTGAGTGCTACGAGCGATTTACCCTCTCGCTCTAGAATTTCCAAAATTTTGAGTTTCAGAGCTTCTATCTGGGGTTTTCCCCGAAATCGTTGCGTTTTTAGCCGCCCATCCTGCCCCTTGACGGTCTCCGTCAGGAGGGGAGAGGCTGCCACCATAACAATCTCATCGGGGGAGAGTAATTCTTTCACCCGTTCTGAGGCGATTTTCTCATAGATAGCGAGGCGATCGACTTCCGGATACTGATCGATTTTATTAAAGACCAAAATCATCGGTTTTCCCGCTTCGCGTAACTTGGCCAAGGCGGAAAATTCCACTTTGGTCATATCACCGGAGATGATAAAAAGGATTAAATCCACCTGCTGCGCCACCTGACAGGCGAGAATTTCCCTCGTTTGCCCATCTACCTCATCAATACCGGGAGTATCAAGCAATTGCACCTGAGCATTACCCTGGCCGTTCAGGGTCAGACGCGCTAGATTGGGGAAAGTATCATCGCTGCTTAACTGCCAATTTACCCCTTTAATGGTGCGGGTAACTCCGTGTAAAGGACCGGTTGTAAAGATTTCTTGACCGACCAGAGCATTTAAAATCGAGGATTTTCCCCGGCCCACCAGACCAAAAGCGGCAATTTGAATCAGGGAGCGATCGAGTTTTTCCAGCAGGGCCACTAGGTGATCGATCTCCGCTTCTAGACCAATTTTCTCGATCGAGGTAAGATCCAGACGCTCGACAAGTTTGCTCAGAGAATTGCGTGCCTGATTATAGTTGAGTTCTTCTTGAATAGTGCCGACACCTCGAAGCGCTTGTTCTAGGTCTTCGGTATTCCAAGCTCGATCGAGGGACGGGTCAGAGGTCATTTCAGTTATCAGTGATTAAGTAGGTGGGTGTTAAAAATTGTCAGATACCCCCCTTATCAAGGGGGGATTAAGGGGGGATCAAGGGGGGATTAAGGGGGGATCAAGGGGGGATTTATCTTCAATTATAACCAGCTACTTTATTAAGGATAATCAGGATGAGTGTCATCTACGACTTGGAACACATCACCACCTATCATTATCGTAAACCGGTAACTTTTGGGGAACATCGGGCGATTTTTTTGCCTAGTGCCGGTCACGGTGAAAGAATTATCAGTTATTCTGTAGAAGCGAATATTGCCGCCAAAACGCGCTGGACTATGGATACTCTATCTAACAACGTGGTAGAGCTTGAATTTGCTGAACCAGCGTCAGAATTAATCGTTACCTGTCGATTACGGGCGGAACATTTTGGCTTAAAAGCGATCGCTGATTTTCCCCTGGATCAACGGGCGATCGAAATTCCCATCCAGTACACCCCCGATGAATGGTTAGATCTGGTGGTGTTTATGCGTCCCCACGCTGAGGATGCCGACGGCAGCTTGGCAGCTTGGGCCAAAAGTTTTGTAGCGGGGGACCAAGATGATACCCTCGATGCCATGGCAAGAATGATGGCGGCTATCAAAGATAATTTTACTTACCAAGCCCGGGAGAGTGAAGGAACTCAATCCCCCGGAGAAACCCTGCGGCTAAAGTCGGGAACTTGTCGCGATTATGCTTGGTTGATGATCGAAGCTTTGCGAAGATTGGGTTTAGCCTGTCGTTTTGTCAGTGGCTATCTCTACGATGCTGCCCTCGACGGTGGTGAAGTGGGGATGACTGGCTCTGGCGCTACCCATGCTTGGTTACAGGTTTATCTACCCAGGGCCGGTTGGCGTAATTATGATCCGACTAATCAAATTACCGCCGGCTTTGATTTAATTCGAGTGGCGATCGCTCGTCATCCCGGTCAAATCATACCTCTTTCTGGTTCTTGGTTTGGTGATGCCGATGACTTTTTGTCTATGGATGTTAAAGTAACCATTCGCAAGTTGGGGACGCTGCCGGATTTTGATCCGAGGGAATAGGTTGAATTATCGGGTTTTTTCTTGACTGGCGATCGCAAAAAACGGGTTTCTCGAAGAAACCCGTTTTCTACTCATGCAATAAAGCGAAGATTGCCATTAGGTTCTAGCATTTTTATCGATTTTTGTCAAGATATATTTGACACAATTTATTAGAAAAAGGGTTTCTTTTAAAAACCCTTTTTCTGTTTTTCAACTAATCCTATTTGACCTAATAGGTAGGGAATAAGAGTAGGGCTAATTCATGAATTAGCCCTACTTTTTTAGGTTCCAACTAATCCTAATTTGTCATTAATTTTGCTTAGGTGCTTAACTATAAACGGGATTATTTCGGCCAAATTTTTTGAAATTTTCCCTCTTGACCATTATTCTCGTCTAGAAAACCTAGAAAATAAGCACAATCATCAGAGTCATCAGGAAAAATTGTTAATAATTCTAGGTATTGATGATTATTTTTGGAATACATTCGATGCCAAAGACGACCAACTTGATTGATATTTTTTGTTACTATTCCTGTCACCGAGGTTTTATAGATACTTAAATTATCCAATTTTTGATAGGCTCTGTGAAGCCATTTTATGGCTAGTGAATCATCTTTATCTTCGGCAATTCTTCCCCAAACTTCGACATTTTTAGGATGCCAACTTTCTCGCCAGTTAGCACTATTATCGGGAGTTATGGGGATATTTTCTTGTAAGTACATCCATTGTTTAGCAATAGTGCGAACATCTTTGATAAAGGGATGAACATGAGTTAAATCTCTGACTTTATTATCGTTGATTAAAGAACTTTTATCCCCCCATTGCCAATGACAGCCAATTAAGGGTTTATTGGGATAATAATCCTCATAGAAAATACTATGATCTGCTCGTCGCCATGATTTACCAAATCCTCCTAATAACATGGCAAAACGAGTGAGAAAACAAATTAATTTTTTTAAGCATTCTTGCTGGTTTTCGGGGAGAGATTGGGTGAGAATCCAGCGTAATTCTCCTGTTACTGTGTAGGTGGGTTCCTTGTAACCCTTGGCAAAGGTTCCTAACTCTAGAGATTTGACACAAAAATCGACCGCTAGTAAACCTTGGCTTGCTTCTCCGTCAATTCCTCCAAATAGCTGATTAACTAACTTTTCGGCATTTTCAGCATCAGTTAAACCGCCAAAAATACGCAAGGCATGACCGCGAATTGCTCCTCGAAAAATATTGGGTCGAAATTCCCTTGCACCATCGAGGCTTTTAGGAGCCATTCCTTGCCCTTTCAGAAAACATTTATATAAAGGTTCTTTTGAAGGTTTAATGTCTTTTGGCAAGCCGTAACCGCTACTAACACGGCATCCTAGACCAGATTCTAAAGCTCTTTCCCAGATAGTCCAAATCTCCTCCCAATCGGGTTGTTCTATTGAGGTAGAAATGCCAAATTTTAGGGTAGGTTGATAGAGAGAAATTAAAGCAAAACCACTTTCTCCACTGGGTTTTTGTCGAGTGTTTGGGGTTTTTACTTGCCATCCCTGTTGCGGGTGAACAATATCTAAAAGATTTTCCGTCCAATCATTAACGGGATAACCGCCATGGAAGCGCAAAAGACTAGGGTTATCACTATCTTTTTCGAGGTGATAACGTTGTTTTTGTTCGGGGGTGCAAGCTTGACAAAAGGCTCCTTTCATGCTGGAACCGGGATAAAATGGTATGCCATAAGCACCCATTACAGGCCTAATTATTCCTTCATCTTGTCCCCCATTAGTGACAAATCGCCATGATATTTGATATTCTTTGGTTTTTACTTCTTGACCAAATTGGGGAGGATTTTCATCGACTCGTTCTATCCATTCTTTTACCCATTTTTGGCTATCATTTTCATCTTTTTTAGAGTCAATATATTGTAATTGCGATCGCCCTTTGGTTTGTGCGCGAAACATCAGGGGGATTTTGTCACCAATATCGGGAATATTAACCATATAATTTATCGCTCCTTTGTTCCTTTATATCTTTGAGTCCACCAAACTAAACAATCGCATAGTTGCGTTAAAACAGCGAGGGTAATTCTCTGGTCTTCTAGCTTTAATTCCCAGAGTTTTTCTGCCATTGCTTGAACAGATTCGGTATCATTTATCTGTACGGTATCGTTAGGGATAGGAATCCCCGCTTCTGCCATGGTTTCGACTAATTTATCCCAAGTTTCTTTCCAGTATTGTGCTTTATTGGTTTCCTTGGATTGTAAGCGCAGATGTTCACCCCAGAATCTTTCTAGTCCATAGGAAACGGATTCACGCATTTTAAAAGATTGATTGAGAGAATCTCGATCCCGTAGTTTGGCAGCGAGAACTAATTTCTGAGCAATGCGATCGAGATTGTATTCTTTCCAAGCCATAATATTAGATAAAATGTAATTATTGATTAGCGTAGTTTAAAATAGTAACTTGGCAACGACCAAAACCGATAGATTCTAATCCTCCGAAATATAATTCTTTTTGGTTTACCGATTCTCCAAAAGGTTGCCATCCTGTTTCTTTGCAAGCAATGGGAAAAACTAAAATACTACCCACGGGTAAAGCTTCCACATTGAAAAAAGCTCCTTTTTCTGTATCCACTTTTTTCTGACCTTCTAGTAGTTTAACCCTGCTTTGTCGGTAGAGTGCCATATCGTGCAGCATGGATATATCGTTATCATCAACGACGACTAATTGAGAAGCTTTTAAATCCGCTTGCGGGGGAATCCACGAAGAAAGCTCCTCTAAGTGTTCAATTTCGAGAAATCCTAAGTTAAAAAATAAAACTTTGCTATTGCGGTTAACTCCCTGCACTACTCGCGCTTGTAAACTAGGGGAAGCAGTATAGGGATTGGGTACTTTTGCAGAGATTCCCGTGATTTGTTTATAGCGTTTTAATAATAGGGGAGAAGTGACCCAAACTATCGGCTGTCCGGGACAAAATACCGGCAACCAAACGAGGGAAGCATATTCAAATTTAACTTTTGCTTCGGTGGTCCCTCCGTCTTCTTGTCCTGGGATTGTTTCGTGTCCGTACCATGTACGTTTTTCATCTATATTGTTCATATCGGCACGAAAACGGCCGCGAATAGAACTACCGGGGATAATTGCTGTTTGGGTGAATTGGTCACGAAAAATGAGGTTAAGATTACCCGTTTCTTCTCCTGCGGTTGCTCCCACATGAAGGGGTGCTAAGGTTTCAAGTATGCCATAACTTTTGTGATACATTTTTGGGTAAAAGTGAGTATTTTAGATGCTTAGGGATTATTCTAAACTAGGTTAACATTAATGTCAGGATTTTCTAAGATTTTGTTAATATTTTATCGTGGTATTTAGGCTATTAGGACAGCACAAAGCTATAGATTTATTCCTAATCAATTGCAACACCCTTTAATAATTCATCGATTTCTTTAGCCATTTCCTCTGTGTAAGTAGTGAGAGAAGAAGGGTTTTTAAAGGCATCTTCTACCAAAAAATCTAAAAACATACGCATCATTTTATTTTTGCTAATTTTTGAGCCTTGATTATTACCACTTTTTCAATAATCTAATAAAGCTTTTCGAGGAAATCTAGTTTTTAGTTTTGCCATAGCTATCACTTATGCTCGTCTCATTTACCCTACTCAATAATTAGCTGGTTATAATTAAATTAAAAATGGATTTTAGGTTCGATCCCCCCTGCCATCTTGATAAGGTAGGGTTGATTCATGAATCAACCCTACCCTTGATAACGGGGGTGTCTGATAATTTTTAACGCCTACCTACTTAATTATAGGCTTTATTTGGCAATATTTTCTAAGGGTAAGGCTAATCCGCAGCCCCAACGTTTGAGAGAAACCCCTTCGCTGGGGAACCAAGATTCCTGCCAATTTTGCCAAGATGGTAAGGGGTTTTTTAAGCGATAAACTGTTCCTGCGGGAACTGCATAACGTCCCCTAGATAAGCGCTTAACTTTATCTTTTCCTCCGAATCGATAACGATAGGTTATTGGTCTTTCGGTGTTGAGGGTTTCTAATTGCCAATCACTGGGATTGCGAGTTGATAGGCGATTTGTTCCCCAGATTGCGGCAGTAATGAGGGCAAAATATTGACCGACATCTTGATTAAATAAAGTTTGGAGATGGCTGCTTAGTTCAAGTGATTTAACTTCCACTAGATGGGATTCTCCACCAAAGCGATACCAGCCATTTTCTAGGGGTTGATTAGCTAAATAAACTAGACAAGCATCTGGATGTAACTGGACGGCATTTTCGAGGAATAATTCTCCAGTTTTTACCTTTCTTTGCTCCTCTAACAAACGCGGATGGAGATGGGGATGATATTGCCACGGAGAACCATAGGCTTTTTGAGGATTATACCATTGGTTGATAGGAATCCAACTATCTCGATCGAATTTTCCCTCAATTTGTTTACTGTCTTTCTCTTGCCATTTTTCTTGCCATGTTAAGGTGTGTTGAATTTTTCCATTGTCGTTATTTTCTTGGTCTTGAAAATAATTTGCGAGGGGTTTTTTAGCCAGATAAATAAAGGGAGTGGGGACAAAAAAGTTATCTGATTGTTCACTGTTTGCCCAAAAAGGGCCGGCAATTTGTAAATTGCGAATATTGGTGGGATTGCTGTGAGCAAATAGTCCCGAAACTGTGGCAGCAGTGGGGGGAAAACGATTTCCTGAACGTCCAACTAGATTTTCTGGAGACAGAAACGGACCGGCGCTACCGTAGAGAAATCCCAAAGGTTTAATTATGATCAGATATTGCAACATTTTTCTATGTTTAGGTGAGATGATTGGCCACTTTTGAGAGGTTAATTACCCAGTTATTTATATCTTGGTGAGAGGTGGTATCGATGGGTATATTTTGATTAAAATAAAGGTTAAAAACTGCATTGGCAATATCGTGATTATCATCGGTAAAAGCGCGGCGATTTTCTAAAGTTGCTATATCATTATAGAAATGTGTCCAGTTTTTTCCTTCACTGCGATCGCAATAACTATCGAGGATATCTTTTAAGTTTTCCCAGGGACAAACCCACTCTAAATAGTTACCACTGTTAAAAAGGATTCGCACCGCGAGACGATTTTTACCTTGATTTTTAGCGGATTTTTCTGCTTCTCGACATTGTTGTAATATGTCACGCTGAGGAACTCCTGAAGCTGCCCAAACAAAACCGACGCTAACAGTTATATCCTGAGAATAACCGTGTTTTGGCCAGATTTCCCGATGAAATTGATCAAACCAATATAGACAATCTTGTAGGGTTAATTTTGGTTCTGATTTTTGTGAAAACAAAACCCCTAGAAAGTCATCTCCTCCTCCATAAATAATGCGACCAAAGTTAAGATAATTTTCTAGTTCTTCTCCCCATTGTCGCATTCTTTGACTAAATTCTTTTCTTGAGGATATGGACAGATTTTTTAGGTAATTTCCCATCCCGTCACCGTCCCCTTGAAACCATCCTGTATAGGATTTTTCCTCGTAGCGATTTAGTTCCACAAATTTTTTAGGAAGTTCTAGGTTTAAAGGCTTGCCAATATCATATAATGTAATCATTCTTTTGACTAATTCGGGAATGCTAAGACGTTCGGTTTCATCGAGGATAGCATTAGAAAGTTTTTGACTTAATTGCTGATAAAATTCAGTGATTTGCTGATTTTGTTGGGAAATACTAGAATATAAAGGATGGGTTTGATCCGTCATTCCATACCAAACAATGGCATCGGAACCCGATAAGCTAGAACTTTCTCCTTGCCAATTAATTCCCGTCCAATCTCGTTGATATTTTTTCTGTTGCAGACTTTTAAACGCACAATCGATCGAGTCCTCTTGCGCCCAGAAGAATTCCCAAGTATGATTAATCCATAGGTTCCATTCTCGTCGCCAAGTATAATTGTATTGTGGTAAATTTTGTTCAATCCAAACCCGACACTTATTAACCACTTTTTGCCATGCGTCATTGAAGACTTGTTCGGCTTCTTTTTTGGGAAAATTACCCGCGATTAAGATTTGGTTGGGAGTTCCTCTTTTAACGTCAATTAAAGCCGGAGAAATAAGGCTACATTCAGGATATTTATCCGCTGCCTGACAGATAGCATCGGCAAGATAGGATAATAAAAAAGAACCACCGTACAAGTCCCTTAGTTTACGCGATTTTTCGATGAATCCTTGCACAGGAGCAAAGGTAATTACAGTATAGTTCATTTTATCTTTATTGTCCTCGATAAAGTTTAAATTCCTGAAGATTAATAAGATTTCTGTAGGTAGAATTTTCGTATTGAGTTAGGAGAATTGGCCAGTATTGTTGAACGGCCATTCCGACAAGTATTCCCAAAGTTATAGGCATGGAATAAACTAGCTTAATCTCTTGATAGTTTTTTTGTTGAGCGATATTGATAGTTTTAAAGATTTCTCTAGAATATTGTAGCCAATCTTCATTTTTTTCAATTGTACCACTGCCTTTACTTTTCAGATAAATTAAATCGCCGTAGTTTTCAATACTCTGATCATTAAGATTAATTTTATGGGAAGAAACATCGATGGCTATAGTTACTCTATCTTGACCTTTTTCGGTGACAACACGCTCAAATTTTTCGTATTCCTTAATATCTTCTTTGAGTTTGCGATCGCTAATTTCCACCACAGGATAATAACTATCAGAAGATTTATTATATTGAAAGATTTTTACTCCTTCGGTAGCGAGAATAGTGCCGACCATAATAGCGACGCTAATCGGACCGATATAGGCAAGATAAATAATAGTATTTTGGGGAGTTTTTTTCTTAAGTTTCTCTAGATTATAGCGGAGTATTTGCAGAAAAGCTTTCAGCATTTCTTGATCATAAATACCGGAGTAGTTAAAAATTAAGTCTGTTTCGCTAATATTGAGATACTGGTCAAGATTATTTTGATGATCTTTGTATTTATTTTCTGTTTCGATGATATTAAAAAGCGATTGCAGAGCCTTATTACTATCGGCAGGATTAGCAATTTTAATCACTATCGGTAGAGGAATCGCCTGATGTTTATAGAGGTCGTATTTCTGAGATTCTAGCCAGATACCGATGATAACTAGAGCCAAAGTAATCAGAAAAATTAGATAATATCCCTGGCCAAATTGATCGGCAATTAGTGCCAAAATAGCGGCGATGGCTAATGCTGCATTGGTGAGGGGATTAAAGATAATATTATAGGGATATTGACGCAGATTACCCAGGACATTTTTAAGAGATTTCAGCATAACTTTACTAGAGATTTAGGGCATAATATCGAGAAGACACAGAGACAATTCGGGAAAAACTGCCGAACTAATGCGCTCATAAAGACGATATAATTTTTGTTGATATTCATCACCTTCTAGCTGATAAATAGTCAAAGTAGGCTGTTTGGGTTTACCGATAAAAGAGATGCCACCCAATCCACGAAAATCGACAATCCAATATTCAGCAATACCTAAAGATGAGTATTCTTCAACTTTGCGTGCATAATCATCTTGCCAATTACTACTAACCACTTCTACCACTAATTTAATTGCTGGGGAGCTAGTTAAAATTGGTTGTTTTTCCCAGAGAGGTTCGGTGCTAAAGTCCACTTCATCCAAAATGATGACATCGGGACGTAAAGCAGTAGCTTGACCGGATTCTGGACGGAGCAAACAGTTTTTAGGAATTGTCCAGGGTAGATGTAATCGCAAGATTTCTCCCCACAGTCTTCCTGCGATTTTTCCCGCTACGGATTCCTGATGTCTAGTGGGTTCCAAGTCTCGCAACTCCCCGTCAATTAATTGATAGCGTGGGTCATCTCCATACTGGTTTAAAAAGTCTTCAAAAGTGAATAATTTAGGAGATAGGTAGGTCATGATTTTTATCGGATTAGACCTAAAGCTTGTTGTTGTTATCCATGATACTGATTGCTCGCCAGAATCGGGGGATTTTTGGGGTTAAAAAATCCTTAAAAAAAACTCCCACCCCTGCTACCCTCCTTAATCAGTAGCTAGACAATTAAGTAGGTAGGCGTTAAAAATTGTCAGATCCCCCCGCCTATCGGCACCCCCCTTATCAAGGGGGGCAGGGGGGATCGAACCTAAAATCCATTTTTAATTTAATTATAACCAGCTACTTAATTACAGATAATTACTTAAGCAAAATTAATTACACATCGAGAGGCGGAAACTGTACGCTAAAGTAGTAGAAAGGGTCAATCCTCAAGAGGATGATGTGCGCTTCTATGGGATTTCCGAAGAAGCTGTCTCTAGATTGTTGGTGATGGGAGGTTCTCCTCCTCAACCACTCCCAAATCTCTACATCATCTAGCTTGTCCCCTAACTCTTGACTGAAAATCGATGCACCCCCTCCCCGACCTAAAACCCCGATTCTCTGGTTAGATGTGTCGATTGCTCTCCCAGTCAGGGTTCTACCCTTTGGTATCGGGACTTTTACCCCCCCCAATACCACCTTTTTGGAGATGCGTCGATTTGGGGGTCTGTCTTCCCCTCTCGATGAGACTTTCCAAGGGGTACTCCTTACCTATTAGGTCAAATAGGATTAGTTGGAAACATAGTTCCGTCGGCGCATGGTTTGTTCCAGATGCGTTCCTTACCTATTAGGTCAAATAGGATTAGTTGGAAACTTACTCCCAAAATATTTGTTCCAATACCAAATAGCTTCTGCCTTACCTATTAGGTCAAATAGGATTAGTTGGAAACTATTAGAATCTCTCCTGGAGAGTTACCTTATTACGGTTCCTTACCTATTAGGTCAAATAGGATTAGTTGGAAACGCTTCAAACTGTTGCTTTTGGGATTCTAATGCCGATTGTCCTTACCTATTAGGTCAAATAGGATTAGTTGGAAACCCTTTTGTGAGATGATCAATCGATTCAAAATGGTAATATACCTTACCTATTAGGTCAAATAGGATTAGTTGGAAACAGGTTTTTGTAAAAACAAGCACCCTAAAATAACCCACCTTACCTATTAGGTCAAATAGGATTAGTTGGAAACTTTATTGGTCTTGCTATTAATCGATATTTCTGTCCTCCTTACCTATTAGGTCAAATAGGATTAGTTGGAAACTATAAATTCCCCCGGTTCTTGTAAACCCGTCACTCAGCCTTACCTATTAGGTCAAATAGGATTAGTTGGAAACTAGAAAAAGGGTTTCTTTATAAACCCTTTTTCTGCCTTTCAATTTTGTCGAAATATCTATAAGTAGGTGGGTGGAATTAAATATAAAATGCACGTAGGTTGGGCTTCGGCCGTGAGCTCAGCCGAACGGTTGAAGCATGAACCCCAACGCCCGATTATGTTACGCTACCGCTAACCCATCCTACAAATAATTGTGCCTACCTACTTAGGA
>NZ_JADBTB010000070.1:0-32620 GCF_020246405.1 Microcystis sp. M083S1 | reverse complement strand
TTTTGAGGGGGTCAATTACCTAATTTTCAGGGAAAAAGTAGCTGAATTTCCCCCTGATCACTCCCATATCTGGTACTTTTGGATTTCAAAAAAGGCTAAAAGTCTTATCCAGCAAGGTTTTTAGATTTATTCAGCAGACCTTAAGTAGGGTTGGCTGAATAAGTCTGTTGGTGGGGTTAGGAGTCAGTAGCCGGTCGTCAGGAGTCGGTCGTCAGGAGATTATTTTTGTTTATTCTTCCCACTTCCTAATTCATAATTCATAATTCATAATTCCCACTGATAACTCAGGAACTATGCAAACAATCTTTTAGCGCGTAGGCTACCTGTTGTTGTTCCTCAAAGCTTAAATCGGGGAACATAGGTAAAGATAACACTTTTTCACTGGCCAATTCAGCCACGGGTAAATCACCTTTTTTATAGCCTAAATACTGATAAACCGGCTGTAAATGTAGGGGAATCGGATAATACACCATCGATAGGACATCTTTTTCCTGCAAAGCCGCCCGCATTTGGTCACGATTTTCCGTTAGGATTGTGTACTGATTCCAAACGTGCTTACCCCCGGCTAAAGCGGCGGGTAAAGTGATATTAGGCAAAGGTTGCAGTAATTCCCGATAACGTTGGGCAATCTCGATCCGTTGATTATTCCAAAAATCGAGATATTTCAGCTTAATTTGCAAAATAACCGCTTGAATGGCATCTAAGCGGCTATTCACCCCAATTACCTCATGGAGATAACGCACCTTGCTGCCGTGTTCTTTAATCATGCGAATTTGTGCCGCTAACTCGGGGTTATTGGTGGTAATTGCGCCACCATCGCCACAACCGCCTAAATTTTTGGTGGGAAAGAAGCTAAAACAGCCAATATCGCCGATACTCCCCACTTTCTGCCCATGCCATTCTGCTCCCGTTGCCTGAGCGCAATCCTCAATCACCAATAAATTATGGGAACGAGCGAAATTTACCACCTCAGACATATTGACAGATTGCCCAAAAAGGTGTACGGGGATAATCGCTTTAGTCTGGGGAGTAAGCGCTTTTTCCAACAGTGCCACATCGAGGTTAAAAGTATTAATATCGATATCGACAAAAACTGGCACTGCTCCGACTAAATTAATCGCTTCGGCGGTGGCAATAAACGAAAAAGTAGAAGTGATTACTTCATCCCCCGCTTGAATACCGAGGGCGCGTAGTGCCAGATAAAGGGCATCGGTTCCCGAATTACAGGCGACACAATCGCTAACACCATGATAGAGGGCAAATTGTCGCTCTAATTCGCTCACAGCTTCACCGCCAATATAGCGCCCAGAACGGAGGATTTCTAAAACGGCATGGTTAGCTTCTTCGCTGATGACTTGGTATTGACGGGATAAATCGACGGGGGGAATTGTACTCACGCGCTTTCACTCAAATTAGAGACTAATCGGGATTTGTCGGCGAAAAGAAGGAATAATTAGTCAAAAATAATTATAAACTTGCTATTTATAGATGAAGTATCCTTTTAATTTGTTTCTTTTATTTTTATGGATGGATTAGTAGAACTAAATCTGGTGGATTTGGGTTGGGCTTTGGGGATGATGGGTATTTGTTTACTCCTCTCCCGTTGGTCAAATTTAGCCCTAGAGGGCCAATTATTATTAGCGACTGGTCGCTCGATCCTGCAATTATTAGTGGTAGGCTACGTTATCGCCGTTATTTTTTCCCTTGATAATCCTCTGGCAGTGCTGGGGATTTTGGCAGTAATGATGACTATCGCGACTATTGTTGCTAAAAATCGCATTGATAGCCGGGATAAAGCCCTATTACCGCTAGTTTTCGGCTCTTTATTAATTAGTAGCTGTCTAACTTTAGGTTATGCGATCGCTTTAATCATTCAACCAGAACAATGGTACTCACCCCAATACTTGATTCCCTTGACGGGGATGGTGTTAGGGCAAGCGATGAACAGTGCCTCTTTAGCCGGGGAAAGATTAAGCAGTGCCATTAAAAGTCACCGTTTAGAAATCGAAACCCATCTTTGTTTGGGGGCAACCCCTCAACAAGCGATCGCAGCTTATCAAAAAGAAGCGATTCGAGCTAGTTTAATCCCCACCCTCAATCAGATGATGGTAGTGGGTTTAGTCAGTTTACCCGGAATGTTCACCGGACAGGTATTGGCAGGAAGTGAACCTTTAAACGCCGCCTCCTACCAGATACTGATCCTGTTTATGATTGCCCTAGCTAACCTAATCACCGCACAATTGGTGACAGAGGGAATCTATCGGCGCTTTTTCAGTGAGAATTTATCACTGCTCAGTTAACTAATTTAGCTTTTCCACTTGCTGGCGACGACTTCAGCGAGATCAACCACCCGTTGGGAGTAACCCCATTCGTTATCGTACCAAGCGATAACTTTTACCATATCGCCACCCATCACCATGGTGAGACTAGCATCGATGATCGAGGAGGCATCAACACCGCGATAATCAGAGGAAACGAGAGGTAAATCATTATATTCGAGAATTCCTTTCAAAGAATTTTCCGAAGCTTCTTTGAGGACTTCGTTTACCTGTTCCGCGATCGTGCTTTTTTCCACTTGCGCCACTAAATCCACCACAGAAACGTTAGGAGTGGGTACCCGCAGAGCGATACCGTTAAGTTTCCCTTTCATGTCGGGGATAACTAAGGCTACAGCTTTAGCGGCGCCGGTGGAGGTGGGAACGATGTTAACGGCGGCGGCGCGAGCGCGACGCAGATCCCGGTGACTAGCATCCAGAATCCGTTGATCACCAGTGTAACTGTGGGTGGTGGTCATCGTCCCTTTGATGATGCCGAAGTTTTCGTGAATCACTTTGACGACAGGAGCAAGACAGTTGGTGGTACAACTGGCATTACTGATGACGTTGTATTTATCGTGTTCGTATTCGTGAGCGTTGACACCGACGACATAGGTTCCCACACCCGAACCTTTACCCGGTGCGGTAATGAGGACTTTTTTAGCTCCTGCGACAATATGCTTAGAAGCGCCCTCTTCATCGACGAAAACACCGGTAGCTTCGATCACTAAATCTACACCCCATTCTGCCCAGGGCAGATTGAGGGGATTGCGATCGGAATAACATTTAATAGTCTTACCGTTAACAATTAAAGAATTATCATCGGCATCGATATTAGCGTTAAGTTTGCCTAACATCGAGTCATATTTGAGCAGGTGAGCGTTACTACGGGGATCGGATGTATCATTGATCCCCACTACCTCCAAGCCACTATTAGTCCGTCCTAACCAACATCTTAGGAAATTACGTCCAATCCGTCCGAAACCATTGATCGCTACTCTAATCACTGCTGCTTGCCCTCTACGTTTTAGTGCAATACATAAAAAAATAATTAATGTTCCCAATCATACCTTAAAGGTTGAACTTTGCGATCCTGATCGGAAATAATTTATTACCTCACCAATCTTATCGGGTTTAAATGAGGAAATTTAATTGATTACAGCGATTTAAAGCCAAAATCAGCCTAAATAGGGTCTGCTGAAAAAGTTTTTCGTGGGGACAGGGTGTGGGGTGTGGGGTGTGGGGTGTGGGGTTTTACCGGTTTTGAGGTGGCCAATTACCTAATTTTTAGGGAAAAAGTCCAAGGATTTTCCCCCTGATCACTCCCATACCTGGGACTTTTTGATTGACAAAAAGTCTAAAAGTCTTACCCAACAAGGTTTTTAGATTTATTCAGCAAACCCTAAATAACCGCTAAAAAATTCTCATAACCCCATTCCCTCTTTAGCTGTCCGCCTTTTCGGTGATCAGATGTGAGTTTTCATTTTACTGATTACTGATCACTTAAAGGTTCCCGCTCCTCTTATCCTCAAAAAAAACTCGTTTACTTTTCTGTAAACGAGTTCACTTTCCATGATACGATTAATAGTCTTGTGAATTATTTGGCAACTGCTACCGGTGCTTTGACGGGCTGGGGCTGCAGGTCGCGTAAACTTGGGAAAAGGAAGTGGTTTTCCTCCACATATTGCGCTCCAAACAGTCCTTTTTCAGCCCAGAAATAGCGATCGGTTGTATGCTCGTTACGCTTAACAATCAATAAAGCTGGTGGGCTAATGCCTATAGCTTGAATATACTTACGCGCCGCAGTTACGGGTTTATCCTCGCCACTTTCAATACTATACTGGGGTACAAGTTCAAGTATCTTACGTCCTTCTTGACGACGGCGACTCTTACGTTTCCGTTTTCTGGCCAACCCAATTACCTCCTGTTTTGGCTAATCGTTGTAATGATAGTTACAAAAGCCGTAGCGATTATATCCCTTCTAGACCAAGAAATCAAGTGTCTCTCACAAAGCCAAGTACAGACAAGTTTGACCGGAAGCTAGACTGGGACTATGTTTAAGTTTTTCTGACAAAAACACTCCCCCAAATCCCGATACAAAACTTATTATTCTTAAACTTTTTTTAATATATACCGCGATCCACCTCTAAAATAGTGACCAAACCCTTGTCCTAATTGCTTTTTACTGGCTGCCCTCGATCCAAGAGAATCGCCCTTCTCTCCCGTGTAAACTGGGAAATAAAACTCGCAACCCTAGCTTTATCAAGGTTTTCTGATTTTTTACTTTTTACTTTCTTGGTATGCCCTTCTCCTTCCCCTCCCGGACTCCCCTGAGTAATGATTTTATTGCCCTCTGTCAGGCACAGATGGAACTTTTGCGGGAGCAAATGGAAGCGGACAGAAGTGCGGTTTATTTAACTGAACCTTTATCGAGTGATTTAATTCCAGTCGTTGTTTATCCGCCCTTTAATCCCCCTTCTCCCCAAACAAAGCGGCTTTCCTTACAACCAGGGCAACCGGCGGCCGACTTGTTAACTGCGGTTAAGTTAGAAGATTTATCCCACCTCTGGAGTAATCAGGAGACCGTCAGCGGTCATCGCTTGTTTTTACCCTTAATGTATGAAGAGGGCATGATCGGATTATTGGTGACAACCAGAGAAAAACGACCTTGGCAAAGTTGGGAATTAACCCAGATGGAAAAAATCACCCAAACCCTCGCTTTAGCCTGTGTACTCGATCGCCAATTGGGAGAAGAACGCTATTATCGACAATGGCAACGTCAGCGCCTCGATACCTTTCTCCATCAAATCCGCAATCCCCTCACCGCGTTAAAAACCTTTGGTAAACTTCTACTCAAAAGGCTGTTAGCCGAAGAAAGTAACGATCCCGCCATTACCGGTATATTGAGGGAAAGCGATCGAGTTCGGGACTTAATTGCCGAATTTGAGGGACAAATTCAGCAAGAAAGCGAAAATTACCCCACTGTCGATATTCCTCTCCTGCAAGCGCAATCTTCCCCCACTGCCTTTCTCTTGCCTGCTGGCAGCAGCCAACTAACTCCGATCGATATCCATGATATTCTCGATCCGCTGCTCCTTTCCGCCCAAGCGGTAGCCAAAGAGAGAAATCTCAGTTTAGAAAGGATTTACGGGGAAGACATACCACTTATTCGGGCTAATATCCCCGGTTTGCGGGAAGTATTCAGTAATTTAATTGATAATGCCCTCAAATATACTGCTGCTGGCGGAAAAGTTACCGTCGAGGTAAAAAATGTTAAGAATAGTGTAGAAATTGTTTTTAAAGACACGGGTTATGGTATAGCGAGGAGCGATCAAGAAAGAATTTTTCAACGTCACTACCGGGGAGTGCAAGCGGGGGGAGATATACCTGGTACAGGATTGGGGTTAGCGATCGCCAAAGAATTAATTACCAGCATGGGGGGGACGATTGAATTTATCAGTCCTAATCCCGAGGGAACAAGTTCCCTTTATCCTGGCACGGTTTTTCGGGTTAGTATGCCAGTTATACTCGATGATAACCTCAGCATAGAGGGATGATCTGGCCGTAAAATCTGCCGATCAGGACAATCGGTGGGAGTGGTCGGTTAAAATTTCTGAAAAATATCAGTATCAATGTTAACTTGGCCGTGAAGCAAAGAATTAACTAATTATGCCGACTATCGAACAATTAGAACCCGCTAATAAGGCTGATGTGTTAGTATATATGCCCTACTATGCCAAGGACAAACATAGTATCCTGCCCTATGCGATCGCTTTGTATCAGGGAGGATCTTTAGAAGGTCGTCGTCGCATAGAAAATAGCGAAGGGATTCCCTTTGTGGCCTCTTGGTACGTATCAAAATTGCCCTCGGAATTGACCCGTTGTCGTTTACAATTTGAAGGACAGGCCGACCTAAGCTATGAGATGACGATTATTAACGCTGAGTTGATCGAATATCTCATCGGTGCAATTAAAACCTTTAAGCAGCTAGGTTCGGCCGACTTTTCGCAGGGATTTTATCGGAAACTGCTGCAATTTGAATGATAAAAATCGAGATTGTACGGGTTAAAAGGAGCAAATCGTGGCGAAATCAGCCAAATCTATACTTATCTCTTCCCTAGAACCCCTCAGTGGTAAATCGGGAACTATCGTCGGTTTAGCGCATCTCTTGCGGCAAAAAGGACTAGAGATAAGTTATGGCAAACCAGTGGGCAATTGTCCGGGATACGTCGATGGGCAATTGGTCGATGAGGATGTAGAATTTATCCGGCAATTACTAGAATTATCCCCCAAACAGCTGCGTTTACCGGTGATCTACACCGATGTGGATTCCGTTGCTAAACGTCTACAAGGTACAGATAAACAGGACTACGGCAATATTCTTGCTGGCTATCTCGATCGAGTTAACAGTGATATTATCCTCCTCGAAGGGCCGGGGACTCTCTGGGAAGGCAGTATTTTTCAGTTATCGATGGGGGAGATGGCCAAAATTCTCCAGACTCCAATCCTATTGGTGGCCCGCTATAGTTCTCCCCTAATTGCCGAGAGTCTGCTGAAAGCAAGAGAGGAATTAAATAATCAGCTGCTGGGGGTAGTGATTAGCGATATCCCGGCCGATGATTGGGAGGAAGTACAATCTCTCCTGAAACCCTATCTGGCCCGCCAAGGTGTGGAAGTTTTAGGACTGTTACCCGCTAGTAAACTGCTGCGCAGTATTAGTGTTCGGGAAATTGTCCATCTTTTGGGGGCCAAAGTATTATGTCGGCCCGATCGTTTAGATTGGATGGTAGAAAGTTTAGCGATCGGGGCAATGAATGTCAACGCCGCTTTAGAATATTTTCGCAAGGGGGAAAATATGGCCGTGATCACGGGCGGCGATCGCACAGACCTACAGTTAGCTGCCCTAGAAACTTCTACCACCTGTTTGATCTTAACTGGTTCCATCTCTCCGGATCCCCTGATTCTGGGCCGGGCCGAGGATTTAGAAGTCCCGATTCTCTCGGTAAATTTAGATACTCTCACCACCGTGGAAATTGTCGATCAGGCCTTCGGCAAGATTCGCTTACAGGAACAGGTAAAAGTCGCTTGTATTCGAGAATTAATGGAGGAACATTTCCAGATCGATCGCCTGTTAGAAAAGTTAACAATAGGGGTGTAATTTCTCCCCGGCTGCCGAGAATTTCATTGGAAATCACTTCATGAGTCTATCATCACCCCCTGTGTCCCCTCCGGTCAAAGAAAATGACTGGAGCTTATTATTAAGATTACTTCCCTACGCAAAAAAGCAAAAAGCCCTGCTATTTTGCTCATTAATACTTCTTTTTCCCCTATCTCTCACGGGGGCGATCCAACCCTTAATTATCGGTCAAGCGGTCTCCCTTTTGCAAAAGGAACAAACTTGGGATTTTTTGGCTCAAATGCCCTTAACAGCAGCCATTAATACCTTAATTATTATCCTGTCAGCTTCGATTATTTTACGACTGATTTTAGGGACAACACAAGGTTATCTAGTGCAGAAAGTCGGTCAGTCCATTACTGCTAATGTCCGGGAAGATTTATTTAGTCATGTTACTTCCCTTTCCTCCAGTTTTTTTGATCGCTCTCCCGTGGGACGTTTAGTCACTCGTTTAACCAGCGATGTGGAAGCATTAGGAGAAGTTTTTGCTAGTGGGGCGATCGGAGTTGTCAGTGATTTGGTCAATATTTTAGTTATTATCATCACCATGTTTACCCTACAATGGCAATTAGCTCTATTGTTGGTGTTGATGTTATTTCCCGTCACTGTTTTAATTATCTTTTTTCAAAAACAATACCGCATCGCTAACTATCAAGTACGCGAGGAATTATCAAAACTTAATGCCCAATTACAGGAAAATGTAGTCGGAGTTAATATTGTTCAATTGTTTCGCCGCGAACGCTTTAACGCTGAAATGTTTCGCGCTACCAATACTCACTATCGTCGCTCCCTAGATAAAACAATTTTTTATGATTCGGCCGTCTCAGCTACGTTGGAATGGATCGGATTAATTGCCGTGGGAGGAGTATTATGGTTAGGCGGGATTTTTATTCTCCAGAAAACCATTGATTTTGGGGTTTTATCGGCTTTTATTTTATTCTCCCAACGTCTCTTTAATCCCCTGCGTCAGTTTGCCGAAAAATTTACCATGTTTCAATCGGGTTTTACTGCTATTGAACGCATTGGGGAATTAATTAGTATTCCCATTGAAATAACCGATTCTAACAATTATAAAGAGATTTCTTTTCCAGAAAAATGTCAAACTGGCGAGATTATTTTTGAAAATGTTTGGTTTGGTTATAAACCTGATGAATATATTATCAAAGGTCTCAATTTTACTATTCATCCGGGTGAAAAAGTCGCTTTAGTCGGTCCCACTGGTGCGGGAAAAAGTTCGATTATTCGTCTTCTCTGTCGTCTTTACGAACCAAGTAAGGGCAGAATTCTAGTGGATGGTATCGATATCCGTTATCTTCCCCAAGGGGAATTAAGACGTTATATTGGTGTCATTCTCCAAGAAACTTTTCTCTTTGCTGGGGATGTTACTCGCAATATTACTTTAGGAGAAAATTATGATTTTGAGCAGGTGAAGGCAGCGGCTAAATTAACTAATATCGATCACTTTATCGAGGAGTTACCCGATGGTTATCATACCCGTTTACGCGAACGGGGCGCAAATTTGTCGGGAGGACAAAAACAATTACTCGCTTTTGCGAGAGTCGCTATTCGTAACCCAGAAATTCTAGTTTTAGATGAAGCTACTGCTAGTTTAGACGTGGGGACAGAAGTATTAATTCAAGAAGCTTTAGAACAGATTTTAGTCGATCGTACTGCTATTATTATCGCCCATCGTCTCTCCACTATTCGCAATGTCGATCGAATTCTTGTGCTGAAACGCGGGGAATTAGTCGAATCGGGAACCCATGAAGATTTATTAACCAAAGACGGCCTCTACGCTAGTTTATCGAAAATTTGGGTTTAAAAGCCCGAAGTTCCAGCATTTGTCTTAAATTTTCCCATTCTTTTGCAAATAATCGACTAATGCCCATAATCCTAAGCGATAACTTTCGGCCCCAAAACCGCTAATCTGTCCGATGGCTATATCGGCAATGTAGGAATGATGACGAAAAGACTCGCGTTTGTAAATATTGCTTAAGTGTACTTCCACACAGGCAATTTTTGTGCCTAAGAGTGCGTCGCGGATGGCGATACTGGTATGAGTATAAGCTGCTGCATTAATCAAAATACCGTCATGCTGACCCCATGCTTGCTGAATCCAGTCCACTAATTGCCCTTCCTGATTGGACTGGTGCGCGGTTAAATTCACCCCTAAACGGGTAGCTTCTTCGCTTAAAAACTGGTTAATCGCTTCTAAATTGACGTTACCGTAGAGATTCGGCTCTCTTTTCCCCAATAGGTTTAAATTCGGCCCGTGTAAAACCAGAATGCTTAGTTTATTCACCACTGTCCTCCCTATGATCACCAGAATTAATCTTATCTCGATCAGGGATTATTGCCTATCAACAGCATTTTTGCCGCTACGGTAATCAGACTAAATCCAGTTATTAAAAACTGATTATTTATTCTCCGTTTTGCAGGAGTGCCTCTCCTGATATGTAGCCCATACTCCACGGATTTAGTATTGCTTCCGATTTTATCACTCAATCCAAGCTTTTGGGGGGTTCTACCCCCCAAACCCCCCGCGCATTAGTTTTTCGGTGGGATGCTTACACGCAGCTGCTGACGCATCTGTAATAATACTAAATTCGGTTATTAAAAACTGATTATTTATTCCCCCTTTTGCCTCTTGCCTTCTGCCTCTTGGCTCTCCTGATATGTAGCCTATGCTCAACGGATTTAGTATAATTTAAGAGTCACTCCCCTTGCAGGAGTGCATCTCCTGATATGTAGCCCATACTCATTGGACTTGCTCCAGGACTATCGCTATATTTGATCAGTGCAGCGGGATGGCAAGGAAGCAGCGATCGCCGATAAATTGGTAGGGAGGGGAGTCCTTAATCATGCACCCCCTGTGCGACAATATATCGAGTTTGCCCTTGGCTAAAACCATTAATTGATGACCTTGCCCATACAAGTTTTACCCCAAGACGTAATTGATTTAATTGCCGCAGGAGAGGTAATCGACTCTTTAGGCGCTGTGGTGCGAGAATTAGTCGAAAATGCCATTGATGCGGGGGCAGATAGGATTACCATCGATATATCTCCGCAAAACTGGCGAATACAAGTATCGGATAACGGTAGGGGAATGTCTAGAGAAGATTTGCAACTGTGTAGCTATGCCCACAGTACCAGCAAAATCCGCCAACGGGACGATCTTTGGCAGATTACCAGTCTCGGATTCCGTGGTGAAGCTTTGCACAGTATCGCACAGGTGGCGCGTCTGCGGGTTGCCAGTCGCCATGACGATGATTTAGGTTGTTATTGTCTTTACAATCACCAGGGCGAGCCGGATAATTTAGAAACGATTCCTATAGCTATCGGCACTATCGTCACGGTAGAGAATCTCTTTGGTAACTTTCCCGTGCGTCGTCAAGCTTTACCGTCAATTAACAAACAATTAAAGGATATACAGACTTTAATTCATAATTTTGCTCTCTGTCATCCCCAAATTACTTGGCAGGTTTTCCAAGATCATCAAGATTGGTTACGCATTAGTCCGGGTAAGGATGCCAGTCAAATATTACCCCAATTAGTTAAATCTCTGCATTTTAACGATTTAGCATCCCTAAAACTTGACTTAACGACTCCTGACGCAGAATTGGCTCAAATTGAATTAGTCATTGGTTTGCCCGATCGCATTTCTCGCCATCAACCGGATTGGGTTAGAATTGCTGTTAATGGGCGAATGGTGCGCTCATCGGAGTTAGAACAGTCAATATTTAAAGCTTTCGCTCGCACGGTCCCTAAAGATCGCTATCCCGTTTGTTTTCTCCATCTACATCTTAACCCTCGTTCGATCGATTGGAATCGTCACCCAGCCAAAGCGGAAATATACCTGCATAACCTCATTTTTTGGCAAGAACAGATAATTTCAGCCATAGACAAGGCGTTAGGACTAAATCCCGAACATATACCCGAAAAAGCGCAAAATCAGCGCGTCAGTCAAATTCTCAAGGCTGCCGAGGAAAAAAGCACTTATACAATAGGGGAGAAATCCAGGAAAAATCGGCTGGAATTAAAGGCATTAGCCCAAATTCACCAAACTTATATAGTTGCTGAACATCCTAACGGATTATGGTTAGTGGAACAACATATTGCCCATGAGCGGGTTTTGTACGAACGTTTAGAGGATAACTGGGAAATCGTGCCGTTAGATACTCCGATCATCTTAAATCAGTTAACTACTCGACAAGTCGAACAATTACAACGTTTAGGATTAGAAGTTGCTAGTTTTGGCGATCGTTCTTGGGCTATTCGTAGTATTCCTGTTCTACTAAAAGAGCGGCAGGATCGGGCTGATGCTTTACTAGAATTAAGTTTAGGGGGCGATTTACAAACCGCTCAGGTAGCCACCGCTTGCCGTAGTGCGATCCGCAACGGTACAGCTTTAAGTTTAGAAGAAATGCAGAATTTACTCGATGATTGGCAAAATACTCGTAATCCCCGCACCTGTCCCCACGGAAGACCGATTTACTTATCCTTAGAAGAAACCTCGCTCGCTCGCTTCTTCCGTCGTCATTGGGTAATCGGCAAAAGTCACGGCATTTAATCAGTTATCAGTGATCAGTTATCAGTTATAGTCATTTCAATTAAGATTGAGAATATCAATGCTAGAGTTAATAAGGGTTTAACTGGTCTAGAGTGTATCAGACTTATCTGAAATGACTATATCAGTGATCAGTTATCAGTTATCAGTGAACTGTTTACTGAAAATTGGCAGATATGGTTAGGGAGCATCTCATACTAAATCCGTTAAGTATAGGCTACATATCAGGACAGGCAAAAGGCAAAAGGCAATAGGCAATAGGAGCAATAGATAATCAGTTTTTAATAACCAGATTTAGTATCAGTTTTTAATAATTGGATTTAGTGTCAGTTTTTTGCTCCCCTCTCCCTTCTCTCATAGGGTTAGATGCGTCATCAGACGCATCCTCTCTGTTTAGGTTTTCTTACATTTTGCTGAGAATACGCTGGACTATATCCATTCCTGTGAAGGCTTGCCAGCCAAAAAGACCTAAAATGACGGCATTAAGGGTAATATGGGTGATTCTAGCCAATTCGTTGCCTTTTTGCATTAAAGGTACTAAAGCGGCACTGATTGAGATTAAACCCACCATCCCTAAACCGGCCAGCAGATGGGGCCCGACAAATAATTTACCGTTATTAATATAAGTCACCGCCATAGCCCCGATCGTCCCCAACACCATTAAAGCCAGGATTAGGGAGCCAATTTGATAGTGTTTAGTGCGAAAATTTTTGGGCAATAATTCTTTTTTTAGGTCTTTATCTGCTGTCCGCGTCCGTCGCCATTGTAGCCCCGAATAGAGGGCATAGATAGTTAATCCTAATAAAACCCACATGAGAATGGGATGGCCAAATTGTGACCAAGTTTTTACGGCACTGGGAATCTCGAAGTTCATAGTTGTCTGTTCTCATCAAAGATCGCTTCTTAATAAAAATTAACATGAATCGCTCGCGCTTCCTTGTTTTCTGGGTCACTAGACCTGTCATACTAAATCCCGTTTAAAAGGTGTAGGGTGTGGGGTGTGGGGAGAATAAATAAAAATAGTCTCCGGACGACCGACGACCGATCCCTATCTCCATTACTACTATCTTTAGGTACACCAACGTTTAAATCAACCAAGCTCGATCGCAAATCGCTATGATAGAATATTGGGTCTTTAATTTCCGTCCCCTTCTCCTCTTATGAAACTGCCTGTCGTCGCTATTATCGGTCGTCCCAATGTGGGCAAATCCACCCTCGTCAATCGTATCGCTGGAGATCAACAGGCGATCGTTTTTGATCAACCCGGGATTACCAGAGATCGCACCTATCAACCAGCTTTCTGGTGCGATCGAGATTTTCAAATTGTCGATACAGGAGGGCTAGTTTTTAACGATGACAGCGAATTTCTCCCTTTAATCCGCGAACAGGCTTTAATCGCCCTAGCAGAGGCAAGTGTGGCGATTTTTGTCGTCGATGGGCAAGGGGGAATTACCGCCGGCGATCGAGAAATTGCCGCTTGGTTACGACAGCAAAATGTGCCGATACTTTTGGCAGTTAATAAATGTGAATCGGTGGAACAGGGTATCCTGCAAGCGACGGAATTCTGGGAATTAGCCATCGGTGAACCCTTCCCCATCTCGGCCATTCACGGTTCTGGTACAGGTGAACTACTCGATGCGGTGATTAAATATTTGCCACCCGCGGCGGAAATTCCCGAAAATGAAGAGATTAAAGTGGCAATTATCGGTCGTCCTAACGTGGGTAAATCCAGTCTCCTCAATGCTTTAACCGGACAACAACGGGCGATCGTCAGTCCGATTTCGGGAACCACTAGAGACTCGATCGATACTTTAATTGAACGAGAAGGACAGGTGTATCGGTTAATTGACACCGCTGGCATTCGCCGTAAGAAGAATGTGGACTATGGAGCCGAATTTTTCAGTATTAACCGTGCTTTTAAGGCAATTCGCCGGTCTGACGTGGTGTTATTCGTCATCGATGTGCTAGATGGTGTCACCGAACAGGATTTAAAATTAGCGGGACGAATCATTGAAGAAGGGCGTGCGGTGGTGCTAGTGGTCAATAAATGGGATGCGGTGGAGAAAGACACCTACACCATCAATACTTATACCAAAATGCTCCAAGATCGGCTGTATTTTATGGATTGGGCAGAAATGATCTTTGTCAGCGCCATGACGGGGCAAAGAGTCACTAAAATCCTCGAATTAGTTGATATTGCCGCCGAATCTCACCGTCGTCGCGTCAGTACCTCGGTAATCAACGATGTGATCGAAGATGCGGTTAAATGGCACAATCCCCCCACCACCAGAGGCGGAAAACAGGGGAAACTATACTATGGCACGCAAGTATCGAGTCAACCCCCCACGATCGCCCTTTTTGTTAACGATCCCCAGCGCTTTAATGATAACTATCGCCGTTACATCGAAGGGCAATTCCGGCAACAGTTAGGCTTTAAAGGAACCCCGATCCGCTTAATCTGGCGCGGCAAACCGGCGCGAGAAGTGGAAAAAACGGTTAATAGAGCCACCAAGGTCTAATTTATGGATTTATTGCGAAGTTTGCCCATCGGTCTTTATCTCGATCAACCGATTACCCGACTACATCAACTGGATGCGCGGGTAAAATTTATCTGGTTAATGGCTTTTTTAGCAGCACCTTTATTAGCTAATCCTTGGTGGCGTTTAGCTTTGGTGGGATTGTTAATGTTGTTAACCCTGTTGGCCCCTATTCCTCCCCGCGTCTGGCGGCAACAGATGGGCTGGCTGATATTTTTGGCGATTATTGTCTTTCTGATTACTGCTATCACTCCCGATGGTTTAGGGGTGAGTATTCAGCCGCGTTTGCCGGAGGAAGGGCTGAATTTACCGCCAGCAAGTGATTATCAGTATGTTTTATGGGATAGAGGTCGTTTATTTGTTACCCGACGTTCTTTGGAATTAGCAGTGAGAATTAGTACCTTAGTTTTTACTTTAATTTATAGCACTAATCTCTTTTTGTTGACGACGGCACCGGAAGAAATTACCGAAGGTTTAGAGAATTTAATGAGTCCTTTACGGCGATTTAATGTGCCAGTGACAGAAATTTCTCTGACTCTTACCCTATCTTTGCGCTTTATTCCCCTGGTTTTAGAAGAAGTGCAAAATCTAGCTAGGTCAGTGCGAACTAGGGCGATCGATTGGCAAAAATTAGGGATTAAAAGAAGTTTAAACGTCTGGTTAACAGTAGTGGAAAAATTACTAGATAATTTGCTTTTACGCGCCGAACAAATAGCGATCGCTATGGAGGTTCGCGGTTTTACCAGTCCCAATCAGCATCAAGTGCGCTGGCACCAATTACAGTTAAGATGGGCTGATTTTATTGCTTTATTTTTGTTAATTCCCTTTTGGGCAGTCCGATTAGTTTGGGGTGGTTTATAGCAGTGATCAGTTATCAGTTATCAGTTATCAGTTATCAGTTATCAGTTATCAGTTATCACTTCACTGATTACTCTTTACTGTTTACTAAAAAAACTCGCCACTCGCCAATTTCCTACTACAGATAGATATGTAAATATCTCAAAAGTATTACCTATAAAAGCAAGTTACGGCCTTTCTCATAAAGATGAAGTATGACGGTATTTAGCATCATCTCCAGAGGACTAGCTACTTTTCCGACGTTCCGCAGTGGCGACGTTACCCAAAAGGAGACTTCGTACCTCATCATTGAGATAACTACTTTACGAGCGATCACCAATCTTTCCCAGTGATTGGGAGAAGACTTAAAAGGAAATCTCACCGAAGAGATGAGTTTTCACCCATAAACGATCAGTCGAAACTAGGGGAAAAGCGCCAATTCAGACTTGAATTGGCGTGTTTTTAAGTCAGAATCAGCACAATTACTCGATAGATGTTTTAATTTCTTCCCAAGTAATTATCTGATCGGGATTTCTTTCATAATCATCAACTTAAAAAGATTTAATCGTGTTTAAAGATTCGGTAACGTGAGCTTTAAAATCTAACATAGAATCAAAAATATGTCTGACGATTCCCGCTTTATCAATGATATAGGTAACTCGTCCGGGGAGGACGAATAAGGTAGAGGGAACACCGAATAATTTCCGCACTCGGTTATCGCTATCACTTAAAAGAGTGAAGGGAAGATTATATTTTTGGGCAAATTGTTGATGAGATTGGGGACTATCGGCACTAATACCAATAACTTCCGCACCTGCATCGGTAAACACTTCATAACTATCGCGGAAAGCGCAGGATTCTGCGGTACAACCCGGAGTATCATCTTTGGGATAGAAATAAATTACTAGGGATTTTTTACCGATTAAATCGCCGATATTAACCGTTGCCCCTGTTTGGGAAGGGAGAGAAAAATTGGGAACTTGATCGCCTACTTTTATAGCTGCCATAAGATTAATTAATCGATAGATAATTGTGGATAGGTTGATACTTTACATTCTAACCTTTTTTGGCCTTTTGTTTAGAGCGTTTAGCGGCAGCTTTGGCCGCTTTTTCCGCTTCAATGCGTTTTTGTTCGGCTTTTTGTTTTTCTTCGTCTAGTTTTTCTAGATAATAGTGATAATCTCCAGCATAGGCAATTAATTCGCCGTCCCGAATCTCGACAATTTTGTTAGCTACCTGGGAGATAAAATAACGATCATGGGAAACAATTAAAACCGTGCCTTCATAAACTTTTAAAGCCGATTCTAACATTTCCTTGGCGGGAATATCGAGGTGATTAGTGGGTTCATCGAGAATCAATAAGTTAGCGGGAGCAAGTAACATCTTGGCTAAAGCAAGACGCGCTTTTTCGCCACCACTCAAAGATTCTACTCTTTTTAATACCGTTTCCCCACTGAATAAAAATCGCCCTAAAAGACTGCGAACTTCCACATCTTTCCAATCGGGAACTTCATCATGAATCGTATTTAAAACGGTTTTAGTTAGGTCTAAAGCTTCCGCTTGGTTCTGCTCAAAATAACTAGGAATAACGTTATGTTTACCGATTTCGATCGAGCCTTCTGTGGGGGGTTCTAACCCAACAATTAAACGTAAAAGCGTCGATTTTCCTGCACCATTTGGGCCTAAAAAAGCGACTCTATCGCCCCTTTCTATTTCCAGATTTGCTCCCAAAAAGAGAATTTTATCATCGTAAATGTGAACAAGATTTTTGATAGTTACCACTTCTCGACCACTACGCACTGCTGGAGGAAACTGGAATTTTAAGGTACGCACATCGGCGATTGGTGCTTCAATTTTTTCCACCTTTTCTAATTGTTTTTCCCGGCTTTTTGCTTGGGTGCTACGGGTGGCACTGGCCCGGAATCTATCCACGAAAGCTTGCTGTTTTTCTAGTTCTTTTTGCTGACGTTCGTAGGCACTTAACTGAGCGGATTGTTGTTCGTATTTTTGCTGTAGGTAGGCAGAATAATTACCTAAATAAGTGGTAGAAACTCCCCTTTCAGTTTCGACAATTTTGGTACAGAGGCGATCGAGAAATTCCCGGTCGTGGGAAACTATGACCATGGGAGTAGTTAAATCCTTGAGGAATTTTTCTAACCATTCAATGGTTTCTAAGTCTAAATGGTTAGTGGGTTCATCGAGGAGTAAAATATCGGGAGTTTGTAGGAGAATTTTGCCTAAACTCATCCGCATTTGCCAACCACCACTAAAGGAACTTACCAAGCGATCGCCGTCATCAATAGTAAAGCCCATTTCTGGTAAAATTTTCTCGATGCGTGCTTCTAATCCATAACCATCTAACCCTTCAAATTGTCTTTGTAAGCGATCCAATTGATGAATTAAGCGATCTAATTCTTCGGGATCGGCTTTTTCCATGTGCTGGGGAATTTCTATTAGTTGATGGTGGACTTGATTCGCTTCTTGAAACACCGTCCAAAATTCCTCGCGTACCGTCCGACGGGGATCCACTTCAAATTCTTGGGTAAGATAGCCGATATGGAGACTGGTAGGACGGATGATCTCTCCGGCGGTGGGTTCCACTTCCCCCATAATAATCTTTAGTTGGGTGGATTTTCCGGCCCCATTGACTCCCACCAACCCGATGCGATCGCCAGTTTTTACTTCCCAAGTGACATCTTTTAACACTTCTCCCGTCGGGTAAATCTTACTAATTCTCTCTAGTCGTAGCATCGTTGATTTTTCTCCAGTCTTAGGCCGGTGAGGCAGTCCGCCTTTATTGTAACATTTAGTTAAGCTTTATCTGGTCTTTGTCAAGTTTTCCCAATTGAGCCACCTGACACTATTTTTTATCTGAAAGAGATAATAATGCTTAATCCCTACCCCATAAAAAAAGAAACAGCGAGTTTCATCACCAGAGATGGAATTAGTTTAGCTGCCGATATTTATCGTCCCGATAGTAGGGAATCTTTTCCTATTTTACTAATGCGACAACCCTACGGAAAAACGATCGCTTCTACGGTGGTTTATGCCCATCCTAGCTGGTATGCACGTCGGGGTTATATTGTGGTAATTCAGGATGTCCGGGGACGGGGAAACTCGACGGGAAATTTTAATTTATTTGCCCATGAAATTAGGGACGGATTAGAAACTATTGAATGGGTTTTAACTATTCCTAATAATACGGGTGTGGTGGGAATGTATGGTTTTTCCTATCAGGGAATGACCCAATTATATGCCGCTGCCAATGGTCATGCTGCTTTAAAAACTATTTGCCCAGCGATGATCGCTCACGATTTATATCGAGATTGGGCCTATGAAAATGAGGCATTTAATTTACAATATAATCTCGCTTGGGCAATACAATTAGCCGCAGAAACAGCTAGATTAAAAGGGGACGAAACTGCCTATCAAAAACTCTGGGTAGCTTCCCGAAATTTACCCCTTTTTGATCCTATTGCAGCCTCTCCCCAAATTTTACAGGATTTGGCCGCCGATTCTTTTTATCACGATTGGATTACTCGTTATCTTCCCGATGACTATTGGCAAAAATTATCACCGCAAAACCTTTTAAAAAATATCGATTTACCGATGTTACATATCGGGGGTTGGTTCGATCCTCATCTCCGGGGAACTTTGAGTTTATACGAAGAAATGCAAAGTCGTTCTATCTATCCCCAACGACTAATTATTGGTCCTTGGACTCATCTACCTTGGGGGAGAAAAGTAGGAGAGATAGATTATGGTCAAGAGGCAATTAGTCCCGTGGATAAAATGCAGCTGCAATGGTTTGATTATTTCTTAAAAGGTCAGGAAGTGGAGTTATTTGAAAATCCTCCTATGTATCTATTTCAAATGGGGTCTAATCAATGGCGATATCTGGAGAAGTTTCCCAGAGAAAATCAGCAAATTTATTATCTTGCTAGTCAAGGTTTAGCCAATCTGCGCGAGGATGAGGGGAAATTAAGCGCGATTTTGTTAGAACCTGCGATCGAGGATACCATCGTTCACGATCCTTGGCGACCGGTGCCATCTTTAGGAGGTCATAGCGCCTTACCGGGGGGAATATTCGACCGCACCATGCTAGACTGTCGCAGTGATGTGATTACCTACACTTCTCCCCCCCTAGAGAAAGATTTAACGATTTTGGGTAGTTCCCGTCTGGATTGTTATTGTCAAGCAGATGCGGTTAGTTTCGATATCTGCGCGGTGGTTTCTCAAGTTACCCCCGATGGTCGGGTTTTTAATATCACTCAGGGTTATAAACGGGTAAATAATCCCGAATCACCCCTAAATATTGTCATGCAGGCCACTTTTATCACTATTCCTCAAGGTCATAGCTTGCGTTTAAGTCTGAGTCCCTCTTGCTTTCCTGCACATCCCGTCAATGCGGGGACCGGCAGCTATCCCCACGCAAGTCGAGGGATAAATTTTTCTACTATCACAATTAAGGTTTTTTGTCAAGGAAATTTTCCTGCAAAATTGCTATTACCTTTAGTCGGGGAAAGCTAAACCGCTGCGAGGATCGCGAATATATAAACCTAACACCAGGGAGGAGATAACCGTATCCCAGACGGGGGTGAATTTTTCCGCATCATTGACCCAATAATCCATAGTAATTAAACATTGAACCCCGGAACCGATGCCCACGGCAATGCGCGAATAAGCGGGTCGATTTTCTTGGGGGTCGATGAATTGAATTTGCACCCAAACAATGCGGACAGTTTGGCGTTTTTCTTGGATAACTTCGCCGATTTCGTGAGGATTGCGGCTATCTTCACGAGCTAATTTTTTGACCATTCCTTTTAGCGGTAATTCTTTCCAATCTCCGGGAGGAAGTAAATTATAGGAAACCTCTAAACGACAATCATCATCGGGAGGTTTTCTATCTAAAAAACGAAAGGAATTATCATCAGGTTCAAAATGCCAATCTTGAGGAACTTCAAAGCGCACTGCACCGCGACCAGCTACAAAAATACTGTTACCTGGACTAGATTTCCAGTTATGATCTGGATTTAAGTCGAGGGTTTCTTTAATCCATTGCAGATTGTGTTTTTTGGATTTAGCCATAGGGATAATCCTGCGGTAAGAATCGGACTATAGCTATCATTATACAGGCTTTTTCCTGAGAATTAACCAAAGCCTCTGTCTTCACCCTTAAGATAACTGCTGTATAATTTTTAGAAATCCCACAGCACAGGATTATCATCCAAGAAATCAGTTACCTGTTTACCAATATTATCAATTAATTTTAGGTCTTCTGGGGTTAAATTAATTGTCATTGCCTGAGCGTTATTAACTGCCTGAGCGGCATTTCTTACCCCAGCAATTGCATTAGTTTGGGGTTGCTTAATTAACCAAGCCAGAGATAATTGAGCTAGGGAACAACTATAGCGGTTAGCAATCGGTTCTAATTGAGTTAAAGCCGCTTGTACTCTCTGAAAGTTTTCGCCATGAAAGAGTTTATTTTTAATTCTATGGTCCTCCGCTGCCAACTGATAACCGTTTCTAAATTTTCCTGTTAATAAACCTTGGGCAAGGGGAGAATAGGCCAGAATAGAAATATTATTGTCTATACAATAGGGCATAATTTCCTTTTCTACCGAGCGCCAAAACAGAGAATAGGGAGGTTGAATACTCTCAATTCTGCCGTATTGACCAGCTTCTTCCAGTTGAGAGCGGGAGAAATTGGAAACCCCGATAGCGCGAATTGTTCCCTGTGCTTTCAGATAATTAAGAGCGGCCATAGTTTCAGAAATAGGCACTATTTCCGTGTTCCATGAGCCACTAGGCCAATGAATTTGGTAAAGATCGATATAATCAGTTTGCAGGTTTTTTAAAGAGCGATGACAAGCGGCGATAACTTCCTCGTATTTGAGGTGATTAGCAAAAACTTTTGTGGCATAAATTACCTGTTCTCGCACATCGGCTAAAGCTTGAGCAACAATGGATTCTGAGTGACCTTCCCCGTAGATTTCAGCTGTATCTACAGTGGTAATTCCTGCCTCAAAAGCGGCACGAATAGCCCTAATACTTTCCTTATCTTCAATACCTGCCCACATCTTTTTTCCTGCTTGCCAAGTACCCAGGAGAAGGGGAGTAATTTCTATATTAGTCTGACCGAGATAGCGTTTTTGCATAACAGTTTTTTTGATGGGTTAAGTCTGCTTAGGGTTTTAGTCGGGTTTAGGGCTGAAAATCCCAGTGGAAGAGGACTAAGGTGACAAGAATAAAAACTTTTACCGGTAGGGGTGTAAAGAACAAACTTAACAAGCCACAAAAAAGACCTAATAATCGGGTACTGAGGCTAATTATTTCGCCGTGAACATTGTAGCTAATCGACAGGGCGATGAGGGCTAGAGTAAGGAGAAAAATCATAGTTTTCTTTCCTGAGTCTCTTGAGCAGAAAAGCCGTGACTGCTCACGACTTTTTGCCGTTTCTATATCTATTATTAGCTCGATTACTTAGCTAATGACATCGTGGTAAAGTAAACTTTTTTAACGGAAAAGATTAAAAAATCCGTTGAAGAAGCCTGTCAGACCGGTAAAGGGACTTAAAACCGTGCCGAGGGTGTCGGTAGCAGAGGCCAGACCGTTACGATGAACCACAACCACATCATTATTGCGGAGAATCGGGTTAGTTTTCTCGTTGATACCCTGGGAAAAATCGATGTTAATTGAGGTTTTGCTGACTGTCCCGTTAGGATTGAGACGAATTAATTCCACTGTGGACTGATCGGCCCGACGCTTATCAAAGTCTCCTGCGGTTAAAATTGCCTGATTGAGAGGGGTATTGGGAGGAACTTCAATTGTCCCCGGTTTGACCACTTCCCCGACCACTTTCACGTTAATAGTTTTGGGGGCAAAACTAGCCGATGCTAGGGTTTCCGATTCCTTGGCCGAGATTTCAGTAGCGGTGGGGATAATCACCGTATCCCCTTCTTGAAGAAAGATATCGCCGGTCATATCACCTTTTTCGAGCAAACTCCACAGATCTACGGGGATTTTCTGCTGGGAACCGTCACGAGTATAACGCAGCACTTGCACCTGTCGGATATCGGCCAGAGGTTTGATGCCTCCCGCTTGTTGGATAGCTTGGGTTAGTCGGGCCGGTTTCCTGGTGCCACCGCGATCTAGGTCATTATTATTGTTATTGTTATTGTTGGCAGTGGGGACAATACGATGGGACCCCGGACGATAAACTTCTCCCACCACAGTAACATTAATTTCTCGATCGCTATCTAGTCCAAAATTGGCATCAGCTAATTGGTTGACTTCCCCGACGCTAAGGGTCGTTTTAGTGGGAATAACGATGCTATCACCATCCCTGAGGCTAATATCTTGGGTTGTATCGCCTTTTTGGATTAATTGCCAGAGATTCGCTTGAATTAGCTGTTCTTGTCCCTTGAGGTTGCGTCGGATTTGAACTTGACCAATATCGGCCACCGTAGTCACTCCCCCCGCTTGCCGGATTATTTCGGTCAATAGGGGCGTTTTTTGGCTTTGTTCGGGGTTAATTGTATAAGTACCCGGACGATTGACTTCCCCCGCGATGGCGATTTGCAGAGGCCGGGGGGTGAGAATGCTAACAGTAACCACGGGACGTTTGAGATAGGTGGTGTAACGTTTGGCAAGGGTTTGGCCGGCTTCGGTGACGGTCATTCCTTCCACTTTGACGCTGCCAATCAGAGGTAAAGTCAGGGTTCCATCGGCTAAAACGAGGAAATCGCCGCTTAAATCCGCCACTTGGTAGATGGTGACGCGCACTTTATCCCCTTCTCCTAGGGTGTACTCTTTGCTTTGGGCGGGGATAGGCGCGGTCGCCTCTTTAGCGGGTGCAGCACTACTAGGAGGAGTGGCTTGGACTGAGCGAGCCTCTAAGGAAGTGAGAGGGGCAATAGTGCCGATAATTAATAGATAACGCAGTGATTTGCTGATTAAATCCTGTAATTGGCTGCTATTTAACATGATCAATAGGATTAATTTTATCGTTGACATTGGCGATCAGTGTAGCACAAATAGTCGATCGCCTATGGAAACCCCCTCTAATATCGCATCTATCGAGAGTTACCGCTAACTGTAAGATAGTTTTAACGATTGCCTGTATGTAAAGGGGTATATTAATTTTATGACAGCTACTAGCACAATTCCCGATTTTTGTCAAGGGATAAAATATTTTGGGGCTTCCTTACCCGAATTTGATAAATATGCAGGAAAAGCCGCTATCGCTGAGGGAAAAACCGCTATTATTGCCGCTAATGACCCGAATGCTATCTATCAAACCCTCCTAGCCGCCGATGCTTTGCGTTACCTCACCCTACAAATCACCGCTACCAAAGAATCGGGACACCCCGGCGGTTTTGCCAGCGCTGCCGACGTGATTGCCTCTTTGATGATGTTAGGCCAGAAAAATATTTTCACCGAAGTGGGCCATCATGCCCCCGGTTTTTATAGTAACGTCTTTCTCGATCGCTCTCTGGAAGCCATGGGCATCAGCAACGTCAGGGAATTGGGAGAACGTTTTCGGGAAAAACACGGACTTTTAGGGCATCTTTCCGGACAAATCCCCGGACTGCTCGGGCCGGCCGGTCCTTTGGGCCAAGGCCAACATTTTGCCATGGCGGCGGCCAAATTACACCCTAATACCCTTTTCCCTGTGACTATCGGGGATGGTGGTTTAGGAGAACCCTACATTATGAGTAGTTTTGGTCATTTTCACACTGCTTACCCAGAAATTACCAATTTTCTGCCAATTTTAGTTTGGAATGGCTATTCCCAAGAACACCATAGCATGGTGTCCCTGAAAACTAACGCCGAAATGGAAGCCTATTGGCGCGGTAATGGTTTCGAGGAAGTGATTCTCATTAATGCTAAAGACTTCGATGATGCTAATCAAAATGGGGAATATGTAGATAGCACCAAATTCTCTTTTAACCAGCGTCTGGAGTTCATGAAAGCGGTGTTAATGGCCACGGATAAAGCCGCCCAATTAGCCCTAGGTGGTAAACTAACGGTGATCATTATTAAACAACTTAAAGGGGCGGGAGTTCACAAACGGGGAGCGGCTTCCCATAATCTTTATCCAGGCGATTCTTTAGAAAAAGATTATATAGTTAGTGCCTTACAGGAACGCGCTTTACCCCCTGAAGCTTGGGCAATTGTTCGTACTAATTTCGAGCGCTCTGGAGGGGGTCCGGCAGCAGAAACAGTGGTAACGGAAAAAGTCTTGCCGCTGCCGGATTTAGGAACCTTACCGATGACCGAATATACTGTAGGTGGTGATAAAAAAGTGGCCACCACTGCCATGGGGGAATTAGTGGTAGCTGTGGGTAAAGCTGACTCCAATTTTGTCGTCACTAATGCTGATGGTAATGCCGCTTCGGGAATTAATAATATTAACGTCGGTTTAAAGATTATTCACCCCACCACCGATGATGCCTATTTCCAAGCACCTAACGGTCAAGTTTATGAGCCTTTAAGCGAGGATGCCTGTGCCGGGTTAGCCGTCGGTTTATCTCTCTTGGGAGGGCGGACTTTATGGTGTTCCTACGAGTCTTTTGCTATCAATGGTTTACCGATTTGGCAGACTGTAACCCAAGCGATGGCCGAGTTACGTCGTCCCACCCCTTCTACTATTACTTTATTCACCGCCGGAGCCTTAGAGCAAGGGCGTAATGGTTGGACACACCAACGCCCAGAGATTGAAAATTATTTCGCCGCTATGATGCGAAATGGCAATATTTTCCCTCTCTTTCCCTGCGATGCTAACAGTATTCAAGTCTGTTATGAATGGGCCTTGGGAACTAGCAATAAAGGCATTACAATCACCGCTAGTAAATCGCCTTTACCGGTGCGAACCACCTTTGAGCAAACCCGTCAAGCTTTAGAAAAAGGCGGCATAATTCTCCACGAATCGGAAGGCAGTAAAAAAGTTGTTTTTGCCGTCATTGGCGATATGACTTTATTACCCGTCTTTGAGTCTGCACAACAGTTAGAAGCGGCGGGAATCGGGGTAAAAATCGTCTCGGTAATTAATCCCCGTCGTCTCTACCGTCCTAGCGATGTGATGAGTGAAACTAGCTCGGCAGCTGATAATAATTTCCTTGATGATGCTGGTTTTGACAGTCTCTTTGCCGGTGATGCTTTAATCGGAGTAACTGGTGGTACAAGCGCCATGTTAGAACCAATTATGTTACGCAGTAATGCGCGTCGGGATGTTTTCGCTTGGAAACGGGGAGAAACCACCGCTAGTGCTGGGGAAATTATGGCCTATAATGGCTTAACTGCCAATGCTTTAACTGCGCGTGCTACCCAGTTATTAGGTTAAGTTCCCAGTTAGTTTTTTTGATTATTCCCTACTTTCTTTGATTGGAAAGTAGGGATTTTTTTCAGGTCACTTTTACCAACGGGGCAAACTTTTAATAATTTTCCATAGGTGAGGGTATTGGAGAGATAGATAGCGCTTAATATGGGATTTTAAACTAACTAAATCCTGAGATTCTTTCAGTTCTCTATCTTGATAAAAACGAATTAAATCATCCCGTCTTTTCAGTAAAATTTTAATTTGTTGGTAATCTTCTGAGCTTAAAACTTGATGGGGTTGAATATTTTCTGGCAGCGGGCGCGGGATGTAAAAAGTTGTATGAGATGGTGATAATTCCTGGTTCGGACGTTCTTTAGTATAGAGATAGATAGAAAGAGATTTCCGGGATAAATGCCGTTGATTTTCTGGTAAATTAATCTGAGAAAATCCATGCCATGAATGTTCATTGGTTTCAAAAATAAGACAACGATTAAAGATAGGTACAAAAGATTTAATCCTATTTTCTTCTGGTTGACGGGGATTGGAATGTAACTCTAGATTCCCCCCCCAATCTGCTTGCCATTGGGGATTTAAATAGATTAATAAATTCAAGCGGCGATGATACCAGTGACGCTCATCGAGGTTAAAATCAATGTGAGGGTCTAATTCTTGACCGTGTAAATTTTCGTGGGTTCCACCCCCATAAAAACTAGGGTCTGGAATTAAATTATCGATACCGGTTAACTGGGAAATTAACTCTAAAAACTCTTGAGCTTGAACGTAGCGGCCAAACTGTTGATAAACACCCCCTAAACCGATTAAATCCTCATTAACTGCCTTCCCGCCAACTTTTCCTAACTCACTAATGGCTTTTTGCGGATTAAAACTGGGAAAATTTTCCAGCAAAATTTGCGCTTGCTCCCCAACTAAAAAATTATCGATGACCAAATGCTTAAACGGTTGCGCTGTCTCAAAATCTTGACGATAGACAGGAGATTTCTCATAAACAAGGGGGTTGATAAACATTAGACAGCTTTTTTGTTGGTATGATGAATTGTAGCAATCAAACTGACAAAATAAAGATTAACTCTCCTATTGACCTCATCGCCTATGGACTGGTGGCACAAACTCAAAGATAATCCTCTCGCTCGTTGGGGAGCAGTTTTACTGTTAATCTTCTATTTAAGCGTAATGGCGGCGGATTTTGTCGCTCCCTACTCTCCCTACTCCTCCCAACCCGGTCAGTCTCTCCTACCCCCCACCCAAATCTTTTGGCGCTCGCAGTCGGGAAGTAACAAGGGTGAGTGGATTGGCCCCCACGTCTATCCCACCACTCAAAGTGCTATTAATATAGAAACTGGTGAGCGGAAGCTAATGAGAGATTTTAACAAACCCTTGCCGCTGAGTCTCTTTGTTCAGGGTGAAACCTATAATTTAGGTCAAATTCGCCTACCTTTGCCGCCAAAATGGCAGGAAGTAACTTTATTCCCCGGTATCCCTCTTGATATCCATCTGTTCGGGGTGATCGGCGATGGTAGAATCAATATATTGGGAACTGACGAATCGGGACGCGATAGTTTTAGTCGCCTGATTTTCGGAGGCAGAATTAGTTTATTTATCGGTTTGGTCGGGATTTTAATTTCTTTCCCTATCGGTTTATTTGTCGGTGGCGTTTCTGGCTATTTTGGCGGTTGGTTAGATGCGATTTTAATGCGTTTTGTGGAAGTTTTAATGACTATCCCCGGCATATATTTACTCGTGGCCCTAGCGGCCGTTTTACCCGCAGGATTAACCAGCACCCAACGCTTTTTATTAATCGTCCTGATTACTTCTTTTATCAGTTGGTCGGGATTAGCGCGGGTAATTCGCGGTCAAGTTTTATCCCTGAAAGAACAGGAATTTATCCAGGCCGCTAAAGCTATGGGAGCAAAACCACTTTATATTATTCTGCGTCATGTGCTGCCCCAAACTGCCAGTTATATCATTATTTCTGCTACGTTAGCCGTGCCGGGGTTTATCGTGGCCGAATCGGTTTTAAGTTTAATTGGTTTGGGAATTCAACAACCAGATCCTAGTTGGGGAAATATGCTTTCTTTGGCTACCAATGCCTCAATTATTGTTCTACAACCCTGGTTAATTTGGCCGCCTGCTTTGTTAATTATTCTCACCGTTTTAGCTTTTAATTTACTCGGTGATGGTTTACGCGATGCTCTAGATCCTCGCAGTTTAGAGAGATAATTTAGTTATTTTAGCAGTCAGGAGGCGGTCGGCAGGAGATTATTTTTATTTATTCTCCCTTCTCCCTTCTCCCCAATTCATAATTCATAATTTATAATTTATAATTCCCACTTCCCATTATGAATAGAATCAGTAAAACTTTTAATAATTTCGCCGATAGTTTGGTGATTTATAGTCAAAGATACGGGAAAATAAGCTGGTTAATATTTTTAATTATCTTTGCTTGTATCATGACGATAACCTTTAATTTTCCCGCACAATCGACCAATAAAACCCAAGAAAAACCCGAAATTCGTGGAGTTTGGTTAACTAATATCGATAGTGAGGTATTATTTAAACCAGAAATCCTAAAAGATGCCCTTGATAGGTTGGCCGATTTAAACTTTAATACTATTTATCCCACGGTCTGGAATTGGGGTTATACACTCTATCCTTCTAAGGTAGCAGAAAAAGTGACGGGACGAGCGCTCGATCCCCATGAATCTTTAAAAAATCGCGACTTTTTAAAGGAAATAATTAGCCAAGGTCATCGGAAAAAATTAAGAATTATTCCCTGGTTTGAATTTGGTTTTATGGCTCCTGCGGATTCAGAATTAGCCAAACGACATCCCGATTGGTTAACCCAAAGACAGGATAAAAGCGTAATTTGGTGGGAAGGAAAAGTGCATCAACGTGTGTGGTTAAATCCCTTACATCCGCAAGTACAAAACTTTATTACGGATTTAGTCAGCGAGATTATTACTAACTACGATATAGAAGGAATTCAGTTTGATGATCATTTTGGTTATCCCACCGATTTTGGCTATGATGAAACCACGATTAAACTCTATCAAAGGGAACATTCGGGACAATTACCCCCGCAAGATTACCAAGATAAAGCATGGATTCAATGGCGGGCCGATAAAATTACTGACTATATGAATAGTTTAGCCCAGACGATTAAAAACCACCAACCTAGAGCGATTATTTCCCTATCTCCTAATCCCTACACTTTCTCCCTACAATCCTATCTTTTAGATTGGCAAAAATGGCAAGAAAAAAACTTGATTGATGAGTTAATAATACAAGTGTATCGAACTGATATGAACGCCTTTGACTGGGAATTATCACAACCAGAATTACAGCAAGCTAGGCAATCTATCCCCGTAGCTATTGGGATTTTATCTGGTTTAAAAGGTCGTCCGATTCCGATGGTTAATATTACTCAACAAGTGAAAAAATCGAGACAACAAAATTTTGGTGTTTCTTTCTTTTTCTACGAAACTTTATGGAATATGAGTAATGAATCTCCTTCCTATCGACGCAGGATTTTTCGGGAAATACTCCAGTCTGCTAATCCTCGCTAAAATTAGGTAAAATTGCTGACTTTAAGCAAAGTTATCGCCCTAACCTGGCTATAGTTTCTTAAGTTTATCTTTAAATTAAGTAGGGAGGCACAATTATTTGTAGGATGGGTTAGCAGTAGCGTAAACCATGCAGGCGTTGGGTTTCATGCTTCAACCCAACCTACGTTCATCTTATATTTAATTCTACCCACCTACTTAAGAAAAAGCAGCAGGGAGAAACTAAAATCGCTAGAATGAAAAAAGACTCTCCCTTATCACTTTATTTATGCTGATCAGACATAACCGAAGCTCGATCGCTAAACCTATTTTACTGTTTCTTGGCTGCCTTGTGATCGGGCAGTTGGGGGTATTAGTGGTAGCCAATAGCCTCTGGTTTACCGAGATGGGTTATTTAAACACTTTCCTGAAACAATTATCTTGGCAACTAGGATTAGGTTGGGGAAGTGCGATTCTTTCTCTACTCTTTATTTTTACTAATTTACGTTTAGCCCAGCGTTTTCGTTGGCAAAAACCCCAGGAAGATAGTTATCCTCTTAGTCCTCAATCTCCTAGTATTAATTTACTCGGTCTTTTGATTATCGCAACGGGAATTGGAGCTTGGATTGGGTCAATGTTATTGTATTACAGTAAACTAGCCCTCAGTCTCTGGACACCAGATTTTAATCTCCCTAACCTTAGTTCTTCCCTCAATTCTCCTCTGCAAATAGCTTGGATTAGGCAAGTATTAACCGATATTTCCAGTAATCTTTGGCAAGGGTTAATTATCGCTATTTTAGTCTTGGGATTATTAATTAAAACCGAGTATTTTTTGCGAATAATATCTATAGTATTCACTGTAATGCTATCTTTTATTATTGCTGGGCAGTGGGCGAATTTTTTAAAATATTTTTATGGTGTTCCTTTCAATATTAACGATCCTCAATACGGGAATGATTTAGGTTTTTACATCTTTCAATTACCCCTGTGGCAGTTACTAGAATTATGGCTCAGTGGTGTGGGAATATATACTCTTTTTGCCGTTAGTTTAACCTATCTTTTTTCAGGTGATAGTCTTTCTCAGGGAAAATTTCCAGGGTTTTCCCGTCCGCAACTGCGTCATTTATATGCCCTGTGGAGTGGGTTAATGGGGCTGCTAGTATTACACCATATTATTCAGCGTTACCTGCTACTTTATTCTCCCGAAGGAGTAGTTTATGGTGCGGGTTATATCGATGCTCATGTTGGTCAATTTATTGAAATTATTCTGGGAATTATTGCAGCAATAACCTCTATATGGTTAGGAGAAAAAGCATTATTTGGTAAAAAATACCGTCGCAAATTACACAAAAACGCCAAGAAAAAGTTGGTATTTTTCCCCTACTTAGTTCCTGTATTTCTCTATTTAATTGTTTGGATAAGTGGCACAATTATCAGTGGAGGATTACAAAGAATAATCGTACAACCGAATGAATTAGTAAGAGAAAGACCCTATATTGAAAGAAGTATTCAATCCACAAGAGCGGCTTTTTCCTTAGATAGAATTGATGCCCAAGTTTTCGATCCACAGGCCGAATTAAATGCCGAAGTTTTAGAGAGAAATCATCTAACTATCGATAATATTCGTCTTTGGGACACCAAACCACTGCTAGAAACTAACCGACAATTACAGCAAATTCGCTTATATTATAAATTCCCCGATGCTGATATTGATCGCTATCGAGTGCGAGTGGGAGTGCCTGAAAAAATCGAGGAACGTCAAATATCTGAAAAACAACAGACCATTATTGCCGCTAGAGAATTAGATTATAGTGCGGTTCCCACTACTGCTAATACTTGGGTGAATAAACATCTCGTTTATACCCACGGTTACGGGTTCACTCTTTCCCCGGTTAATTTAGTAGCTGCCGGGGGTTTACCCTACTATTTTGTCAAAGATATCGGCACAAATAAAGACGAAGGGGCCCTACAAACCTCTAGCAAATTAATTGATTATAGTATTCCCATTGGTAAACCCCGCATTTACTACGGGGAATTAACTAATAATTATGTGATGACTCCCACCACTGCAGAAGAATTGGATTTTCCTAGCGGGGATGGAAATGTCTATAATACCTACGATGGCAAGGGAGGAATCCTAGTGGGTACGGGGTGGAGACGTTGGCTATTTGCCCTTTATCTGCGGGATTGGCAAATGTTATTTAGTCAAGATTTTACTCCCGAAACTCGGCTATTAATGCGTCGTGATATCCAAAATCGCGTGCAAACTATCGCACCTTTTTTAAATTATGATCGCAACCCCTATTTAGTAGCGGCAGATGTGGGCGATAGTAGTAGTAAATTACATTGGATTATTGATGCTTATACTATTAGTGATCGCTATCCCTATTCTGACCCAGGAAAAGATAAATTTAACTATATTCGCAATTCGGTCAAAGTGGTAGTGGATGCCTATCATGGAACGGTGAATTTCTATGTTGCCGATGAAAATGATCCAATTATTCAGACGTGGAGTAAAATCTTTCCCCATCTCTTTAAATCTTTAGCAGAAATGCCGAAAACTCTCCGCAGTCATATCCGTTACCCCGAAGATTTATTTAGTACCCAAGCGGAAAGATTATTAACCTATCACATGACCGATCCACAAGTATTTTATAATCGGGAGGATCAATGGGAAATTCCCCTAGAAATTTACGGCACGGAACCCCAGGCTGTATCACCCTATTATTTAATCATGAAACTGCCCGATTCCGACAAAGAAGAATTTATTCTCCTCCATCCCTATACTCCCTCTAGTCGGCAAAATTTAATCGCTTGGTTGGCAGCGCGTTCAGACGATAGAGAGTATGGTAAGTTATTACTCTATCAATTTCCTAAACAAAGGTTAGTGTACGGACCGAATCAAATTGAGGCTTTAATTAACCAAGATCCAGATATTTCTCAACAGATTTCCCTTTGGAATCGAGACGGTTCTAAAGTTTTGCAAGGACACCTATTAATTATTCCCATTGAACAATCGCTGCTTTATGTAGAACCTTTGTATCTAGTGGCAGACCAAAATAGTGTCCCTACAATCGCTAGAGTAACAGTTGCTTATCAAAATAAAATTGTCATGGAACCAACCTTGAAGGAAGCTTTAGAAAAGTTATTCTCAGGTGATCAGAGCTAAGTAGCTGGTTATAATTAAATTAAAAATGGATTTTAGGTTCGATCCCCCCTGCCTCCCTTGATAAGGTAGGGTTGATTCATGAATCAACCCTACCCTTGATAAGGGGGGTGTCTGATAATTTTTAAAGCCTACCTACTT
>NZ_JADBTB010000007.1:0-4231 GCF_020246405.1 Microcystis sp. M083S1 | reverse complement strand
GTTGGCAATGTCCTAAGTGTGGAGAAACCCACGATAGAGACATCAATGCTGCTAAGAATATTCGAGATGAAGGTTTACGAATTTTGGCGGTAGGGCATACCGCTACTGCTTCTGGAGGGAGAGTAAGACCAAGTAAAGGCAATGCTTTTGCAAGGCATCTCCCCGTGAACGAAGAATCCCCACGCCTTTAGGCAACGGGAGTGTCAAGTAATTGTCAATCTAGATTTGCGAACTTTTTTGTCGAAACTGGATCATAAACTTTAAAAATAGGCATGATGGGAATAGTTGGGATATAGGGGGTGGAAAGATGGATAAACTGGTGGCTTTGTAGTTATATATACTTGGCGATCTCAGGAATTCACGCTACCCTAGGCCTCGGGTTCTTTACATTTTGTTGCTTAACATCCGTAAAAAAACCTGGTTCAGATATCTTATTCTCTCAAAAAAGAATCTTAAAAAAGTATTAAGGTTTTATAATTGAGGAGTGTTATCAGGAGGAAAATTGTGTTTAAACGACTTGCAGAACAGCATCGCCAACTGGTCAAAGACTTAGTCATGGATTTACAGGCCTTAGCGATCGCACTAGAAAATCAAGGTTATCTAGCATCTTGCTACACCTGTGGCGGTCAAATGAACAGCGCATCCTTTATGGTGGGATTGGGGGAAACCCATCTAATTCGGTTTCTCGTGTCCGATTACGGCATCACTTGGACAGAAATGCGCGATGATCGAGAGTTAATGAAACTCGAAGGCGCGGAAGCCATCAGCCAACTACAGGAATTAGCCAATCTGATTAAATATCAAATTTCGCCAGCGGAATTTATTGACAAAAAACCCTCCTCCGTGCTGCAACGGTTAGAGACGGTTTAACCCGATATATGACCTAGACCTGTATGTTTAGTGAACTTTTTTCCCTAACCTTTTGGCCAACTGTTAGCTAGATAAGCCATTCGTTTCATCTCTTTTCGTCCCCGGGAGACGGAATCGAGGATCATGCCACAGGTCAAACTTAAAAAGGCTAAAAGCATGATCGAGGCCGATAAAATGGCGGTGGGAAAACGTGGTACTAAGCCAGTTTCGAGGTATTCAAACAGAACGGGGATCGCTAAGAGGAGGGAAATAACCGCCAAAATGAGCGAGACAAGGCTAAAAAAGAGAAAAGGACGAATTTCTTTAAAAAGTAGGATAGCGGTTCCCAATACCCGCCAGCCATCTTGAAAGGTTTTTAACTTACTTTGGGAACCTTCGGGACGTTCCCCGTAGAGGGTTGGTTCTTCAGCGAAGGGAATTTTTAATTCTAAAGCGTGGATAGTTAACTCGGTTTCAATCTCGAAACCATTGGATAAAGCGGGAAAAGATTTGACGAAACGACGGGAAAAGACACGATAACCGGAGAGCATATCGATTAAACGCGCTCCAAACAGAAATTTAACGAATCCTGTTAAAAACAGATTACCAGCGCGATGACCCCGGCGATAAGCCTGGGAGGATTTTACCGCTTCCCGACGCGCACCGACCACCATATCCAATTGTTCCCCCAACATTCGTTCAATTAAGCGACGTACTGCCGCAATTTCGTAGGTATCATCACCATCAATAAGAATATAGATATCGGCCTCGATATCGGCAAACATCCGCCGGACAACATTGCCTTTTCCCGGTTGGATTTCCTGACGCACGATCGCCCCCGCTTTCAGTGCTTCGGTCACGGTATCATCGGTAGAGCGGTTGTTATAAACATATATTGCCGCTTCTGGCAAAAAAGTTTGAAATTGGGAGACAACTTTAGCGATCGTTAGTTCTTCATTGTGACAGGGAATGATGGCGGCGATACGGTAGTTTTTCAGGGAAATCGGCGGAATAGCGGTCATTTCGATCATGGCTGACGACAATGTTTAATGATAGTTAGGGGTGTTTCTTGACGTTGGACGGCATGAACAATGGGACAATGGGGGAAAGCTTGGAAATAATCGTATCGGGATATAGCTAGATAATAATCGGGGTCGGCGGCCTTTCCCCAAGCAAAGTCATCTCGATAGATCATTGTCAGGTTTCGTTGGTGATTCTCTACCATTTCCGCCGCAAACATCGGACCGGCAACGACAATGGTAGAGTTAGCGGCGGCATTTTGATTAAGCCATTCCATCCCCTCTTTGAGACTTAATCCCCAGTAATCGGTTTCCTGTTGACCTTGGGCCGCTTTTAAGCCTCCGTAGGCGCGGTTATAGTAGGTGTATTCGTAGGGATGTAGGCTAATCATGTCGTGGACAATGAGGCTAAAGTTGAGGATTAGCAGGGTAGTGAGAAAGATTTTTATTGACTTTTGTTTGAGTTTATGGTATGTCCAAATAATGGCCGTAGTTGCGATCGCTGCTAGGGCGGGAATGACAAATAAAAAGTGACGGATGCCGTCGTAGAGAGTAGATTGACGCAGGATAGCAACGGTAGGCAGTAAAAACGCTTGGAGTACGGTGATTAGGGCGCAAGCACGCTGGGTTGGCGTTAATTTGGTCATTTTTGTCAAAATCCCAATTACACCGACCAGGGCGGCGATTTGCAGGAGGACGGGGGTGGTGAGGGAAAATAGCCGGGGTAGATAGTACCACGGTAGGGAACGACCGGGGATATTTTGACCGTCAAAGAGAACCGTATTATCCCAGATGTTATACTTTGACATGAGGGTTATCGCTTCGATAAACCAAGTAATCGGGGTTCTCCAAGCGGCAGGATGGACTATATAGGTTGTTATTGCCCAAAAAATTATAATAACTGCGTATAGGGGCAGAAAACGCCAGAGAGTTTTGGGGAGGGTTTTGATATCCCATCGGGCCACCAGATGGGCGAAGATGAGATAAAAGAGGATAAAAAAGCCACCGATGCGAATTCCGGTGATTAAACCAGCGAGAACCCCGTAGAGACAAGAATAAACGGTTAAACGGTTAAATCCTAGTTTAATAGCCTGATTTTCGGATCGAAAATATTTATCTAGCAATAGGGAACCAGCGAAGGTTCCGAGGGTGAACATGGCTGCAAAGGGAATATCTTTGGGATTAAAGAAGCTATGACCCCAAAAAGCGGGAAATAGGGCTAAAATTAGCGCACCTAACCAAGCAGATTCGATTCCTGCTAGGATAGCGACGATTCCCACCACCGATAGATAGGTAATCAGGGAAAAAAGAAAGGTGACGACGTGCTTAACCCGGGTTATTTGCCAGATCCTCGATAGCCATTCCTCCTTATCGGTGGGATTGGGGGGAAGATTGGGGGTAGCAGGGAAAAAATTTTCTTTGGTTTCATAGATAAGTTGGGATATGTAGTTAAAATAAAAGCCGTAATGACGCGACATTTCTGATATGGGCTTGTTTTCTCGGATATATTCGAGATTATGATTGACCATATCCACTTCGATCGGTTCGTCCCAAGTGATACCATAGTTTCCGACAACCGATAAACCGATTATCGCCAGAACTAGGATGACCGATAGAATTTTTAGATAAGCTTGCTTGACCGAGATTAACCCTTTTCTGGACTTCATGGGCGATCGAGTCAGTATGGTGGGCAATTTTATCACCTTAGTATATCAAAATTTGGTCAACTTGCCCAAAGACGTTTTTTGGAGTCAAAAGTTTCCGTTTGTATTTGTTAGCCAAACATGGTATATCAAGTAAAAAGCTATCAGCTAAAAGGCCGACTCATCCCAGAGCTAGTAATTAGTCTAATGGCACAGTAAAAACTAATAACTGATTGGCTTTTGCTGAAAGTAAACAGTCCTATTGGGTTTAGTTTTCTCGTCGAAGTCACCAAAATTATTGATTAAATTATGGCATTATTAAAACGGTTCACCCTCACTCATCCCCTCTTCTGGGCAGTAGTTTATTTTATCGGATTAGGGATTTTATCAGTTATCTTAGGTCAAGATGTTAGTTGGGATTTACGCAATTATCATTTTTATAATCCCTATATGTTATTAACGGGACGTTTTAAGTATGATGTCCTACCCGCACAGATACAAACTTTCTTTAATCCTTTGATGGATGTTCCTTTTTTCGTTGCTATTTATTACTTAAAACTACCTCCTGTGGTGGTTGGTTTTTTCTTGGGAGGATTTCACGGTTTAAATCAGTGGTTGGTTCATTTAATCACTTATCACTCCTTCGATAAGGTTTGCGAAAGATACAAGATAACTTTAAGCATAGCGGCAGCAATTACCAGTATTTTTGGGGCAGCTTTT
>NZ_JADBTB010000069.1:0-2784 GCF_020246405.1 Microcystis sp. M083S1 | reverse complement strand
GTAAGGAGATGCTACCGTTTCTGTAAAAATTTTGGGATTATGAAGAAGATATTTAATCTTTTAATCAACCTTAAACTATTTACTTTTCCTAATCTCCACAATTACGATGCTTTTTCATGTCTTATTTGAAAACGCTATATCCCAAAATTAACGATCGCTCTTTAAGAATTGTCAATTTCGAGCAAACCCAAATTGAAGAAGGATTATCTATCCAGCTACCTCGCCATACTTCCCAATCTTTACAGATCGGTTCTGCGGAAGATGCCGATATATTTTTGCCAGATGTACCTGCAATAGCCGCCAAGCTCAGTTTAGAGAGAAAACAATGGAGACTTAGCACCCCTGTGGAAAATAAAGTACAAATACAAAGAAGAATGTTATCGGAAAATGCCACGGAAACCTTATATCACAATCAAATGTTGACTTTCTATCATGAAAACACGAATACTCGCTATTACCGATTTATTTTTTGCGATCGCTTTCTCGATCCGGACAACTAAAAAAGCTGGTAGAAACCTTCTGCTTTTTCCCCTATCGATCCTCGCGTTCACTTTCTTCGATTCTGCTTCCGTCCGAGCGAATTCCGTCAAGATTCTCCGCGCCATTACCGACCACGATCAAGTGACTTTAAAAGTACAAGTTCGCGACCATCGTGACCTGCTCGTACCCGGATTACAAGCGAATAACTTTACCGTCCTCACCACGGCGGCCAATCAAACCGAATTTAAATATCGATTAACTCCCCTAACTCTCCCGAAAATTACTATAACCCCACCCGATCAAGTCAAACCCGATCCCGCCTATTTAGTGATTTTGCTAGATATGAGCGGCAGTATGGATAATCGGGATGAATCCCAACAAGTCAAACTCCAGGGAGCGATCGAGGGAATCCAAAAATTTATTACCACGATCAAAACCAAAAAACTTCCCGTAGAAATTGCCCTAGTTCCCTTTGGGGAAGGGTGCGCCCATAGCTATCCGGTCGATCAGACAGTGATTCAAAAGTATCTAGAAGCCTATCCATACAAAACAACCAAAACTCGACTTTCCCAGTTAGCCAATATTGATGTCTGCGCCTCCACCAATCTCTATCAACCCCTCGATGAAGCGGTCAATTTTCTGACCACTTCCGAACGTTTTCAGCAAAATTCTTGGGGTCTGCCTCCCCGTCTCGGCGTGATCCTATTTACCGATGGATTCGATGCCGATCCCGATCGAAACAAGGAAGAACAACGCTTTCAGTCCACTCTGGCTCTGCTGGCCCGTTCCCCTCACGTCACCGTCCACACGATGGGATACGGCGAATCCCTAACCCGACTCCGCGCCCGCGCCCAATGCGCCCAGGAGTTACGCAGCCGCCCTCTCACCGTGGATACTCTCCTTACCTACTGTCAGCTTCCTTGGGGAGAAGATATCCGCGAGTTTATCGTCGATCGATCTCGATTGACAGCGATTGCTAAAGAGACCGGCGGAATTGCCCGATTCCCGCGTTCAGCTGAAGAAGTGAGCCAAGGATTACGAGAGTTCCTGACCGCGCTCCGAGAATACGAGATCAGCTATCCACAACCAACCGCCGATCGGCTCACCATCCATCAAGCCAAAGTTATCGTCAATGCTCCAGGAAGAGGTATGTCCTCTCTCATCTCCGCACCGCTCGAATTCCAGATGCCGAATTATCTCTATCACTCTCTCTCGATTTGGGAACGTTTGGCGATTTTTCTCGGTACGCTAGTCGCAACGGTATTCGGTGTTCGCCGGTTCAATGCCTGGAGCCACCAACTCAAAGAAGAAAGCCGCCGAAATTTAGAGGGGTTTTAATGGTTTTTGGACAGGTGCAAGATCACCTATGGATGATAATCTGCTTAAGTCCCTTGAATTGGTTAAAGATAAGCGAAAAACTAGATGATAAAAACAATTTATTAAAACCATAAGAAAGAATACTTGATTTTATTGAAGTTCACTGCGAGGAACTCCTCTATGCTGTTTAAATCCCGAAAGACAAAGCAGAAATTTAACCCTGATTACTGGCGAGATCATTCGGCCAACGAACGCACCTATCTGTTTAAAGCTTGGCGTTCTTGTCTGGGGTCGGGAAGTTCTCGCACCAAAGCGGCCAGGGCGAGGGCATTATCGGCCGATAGAATGGTTTCTAAGACTGCCAGGGTGAGAATAGTGCCGCAAGTGGTTAGAGAGAGATTTTCAGCGATTTTGAGGGGACATAAATTAGCTTTTCACTCCTATCACTGTGTTGAGACAGATTAATCCTTCTACGGTTCTTGGCCAGGTAATGATTTGGTAGTAGTGGCGTAGCCCTCTTGCTCATCCGGTATGAAGTGTGTAAAATAAGTAGTCGTGCAAAATTAATTTCCTAGTCGAGACAGGAGACAGGAGACAGGAGACGGGAGACGGGAGACGGGAGACAGCTATTAGGGATCGGATTTGAGTTTTCAGTTCACTGTTTCCTCACACCAGAAGTCTGACGGAGTAGTGGCTTAGATGCGTAATTAATTTTGCTTAGGTACTTACTGCTCCACCGATCGATTTTGGGGAACGCATCATAAAGAAAAGGCTTAAAGATGCTCAGTAACAAGGGTAAAAAAACAAGTCGCCCCTGGTGTTTTTGCCCGACGATATTGCAGATTATAATTAGGGGCTGCTGAAAAAGTTTTTCGTGGGGGCAGGGTGTGGGGTGTGGGGTGTGGGGTGTGGGGTTTTACCCATTTTCAGGTGGTCAATTACCTAATTTTCAGGGAAAAAATCCCTAAATTTTCCCCCCAATCACTC
>NZ_JADBTB010000068.1:0-27692 GCF_020246405.1 Microcystis sp. M083S1 | reverse complement strand
AGGCATGGGAGTGATCAGGGGGAAAATTGAGGTACTTTTTCCCTGAAAATTAGGTAGTTGACCACCTGAAAATCGGTAAAACCCTACACCCCACACCCCACACCCCACACCCTACCCCCAGGAAAAACTTTTTCAGCAGATCCTACTTAACAATAACGGGTACGGTAGGGATCGAACCTACAACCGTCCGCTTAGAAGGCGGATGCTCTATCCATTGAGCTACGTACCCAGGAAAGCACAATTATAGATTATACTTCCAAAAGTGACAAGTGGTAGGACTGATTTTCAATGATGATGGTGATGTCCGTGGTGATGATGGTGGTCGGAATGAATGTGAGGAATTGTTACAGAACTATTGACAGATAAAGCCTCTTGTGATAGTAAAGCTTCGATATGTTCCTCGGCCCAATCGGCGACCATCCGGCAAAATTCGGGATTATCGTTGACACAAGCCATCTGCACATAATTAACTTGGTCGTGTTTGCGGCGTAAAGCTTCGATAATATGCTCCACATCCAGTAAAGTTTCGTGATTTTCCGTAGCAAAGCCAATCGGCATGAAAATTAAAGCTTTGGCCCCCAATTCAATTAAATTCTTTGCCGCTAACTCTGCATTCGGTTGCGTCCATTTAATTAAGGGGGTTTGGTGATTTAACCAACCCACCGAAATCAAGGGATAACGATAGATTAATTTTTCCCGGACTAACTCGTATAAAGCTTGACTTTCATCGATTCCCGACGTAAATCCCTTAGCTTCGTGGGGACAACCGTGATTCATTAAAATAATGCCAATTTGCGAGGGAAGACAGCTACTAGCTACCTCGGCCGCGATTTTTTCCTCCACTAACCGCGCCATTAAATCTATATAAGCGGGTTGGTTATAAAACGAGGGAATATAGCGCAATCCTTTAACCCAATGTTCCCCCGTTTGTCCTTGAGCTAAAGCTTTGTTAACTTGTTCGATCGCAATGCCACTGGTAAAGATAGAATCAACCACGAGGAGAGGATAGATCAAAATTTTCTCAAATCCCCGCTCGCGGATTTCCGTTAATACTTGTGCCGGTAAAAAAGGCGCGCAGAAGTTAAACGCTTTGAATACCTCCACCCGATTACCCCATTTTGCCTGTAAATTGCGCTCGATTTCCTGTCTTTGATGCTCGAAAATGTGGTTATGGGGGGAAATAAAGTGATTATGCTGGTGCTGCCATTCGTGCAGGTCAAATATAGCCAATAATTTCGCTAGGGGAGGATAAACCCAAGTCGGTACGGGAGCAAACTTAGCCGTCAGCAGATTTAAGGCCTGTTCATTATAGTTGGCGAAGTCCTCGTAACTCTCCACTTCCCCGTATCCCATCAATAATACCGCCACTCGATCGCTGTGGTTGTGGGTAGCGGCTAACGGTTGTTGATCTGAAATGGCAACCACGTTTTTAACCCCGATTTTTTAAGTGAAAAACGCTATATCACTGGGATAGTAGCGTTTTTCCATCCTATCCCCTCGCACGCGATAGACCGCTAAAAATTTATAACCTCTACAGAATCATACAGATTGCTTATCATCCTGATTAATAAAACGATATGTAAAGAAACTTTAAATAATGTTAAGATCGTTGCAGTCCCACCTATGAGAGATATGACAGCAGGCGTGTTTGGTAGCTTACCTTTTTCCAATCAGAGCGGCGATCAACTCATCAGTAAAGTGGTGAGTGCTGCAATCGCTGCATTATTCAAACGCACAGGCAAGCTGACAGCGACTGTCCGCGCCGAACCCGTAGCCAAATTACTGCAAGGCAGTATCGACGGTTTTGACTTTATCGGTCAGTCAATGCTCATGTACAATGGCCTACGCATCGAGGCCATGGAATTGTATGTGCAGGCGGTGGCGATCGATTTTAGTGCCATTTTTACCGGACAGGTGAAACTCCGTCAACCGACGCGGGCCACTTTGCGGGTAGTTTTAACGGAAGAAGACTTAACCACCTCTTTTAATACACCTTTTATTGTCGAAAAACTGCAAAGATTAGAGTACGAAGGTAAATCAATTCACTGTCAGAATACGGAATTAATTCTCAATGACGACAAAACTTTAACTCTGAAAAGTCTAATTAAATTAGGAGAAGAAGAACCAATTCTTCTAGAAATGACCACTGCTGTGGTTGTGGAAGAAAGGCGAAAAATTCAATTTGTCGAGGTGGTTTATCAAGGCGACGAAAGATCGAAAGCTTTAGGAGAAGCTTTAATCAGCCACGTTAACAACCTTATGGATTTAGATAAATTTGCCCTCGATGGTACTCAATTAAGAGTCGATCGACTACGTTTAAAAGATAAACAGATTATCTTTTATGGTATCGCCGATATCGAGCGTTTTCCCCAAAGAAAATAGGCAGTATTTTTGCCTTTTAATCGTGCTTGTGGTGACAGGGAGGCACGGGATCGTAACCTCCGGGGTGAAAGGGATGACAACGGAGAATACGCTTAATTGCCAACCAAGAACCGCGCAGCACACCAAAGCGATCGATCGCTTCCATGGCATACTGGGAACAGGTGGGTTGAAAACGACAGGAAGGGGGAAATAGCGGCGAAATAAACCGTCGATATCCCTCAATTAAGCCAATAAAAATTCCTTTCAACAATGTCACCTCGATCACCTAAACTAAATAGATAGTCAATTTTCGCTTTTGCCACGTGGAACTATCCCACTCTCTCCTATTTTCGATCGGTTTAGTCGCCTGTTACCTAGCTGTTCTGATTCTGATCGCTGAAAAATTAAAAAGTCTTTTCAGCACCAATGGCGAAATTACCCGCAAGGTTGTCCACATTGGCACGGGAAACGTCATCCTTTTTGCCTGGTGGTTAAATATCCCCGCTTGGGTGGGAATAAGCGCGGCGATCCTAGCGGCAACTATCGCTATCCTATCCTATTTTTTCCCCATTTTACCCAGTCTTAATAGTGTCGGTCGCCGCAGTTGGGGAACTTTTTTTTATGCTGTTAGTATCGGTGTTCTCGTGGGTTATTTTTGGCCAATTTCTCACCCCGAATATGCGGCAATGGGTATTTTAATTATGGCTTTGGGAGACGGATTTGCGGCCCTAGTCGGACAAAATTTTGGTCAACATCCCTACAAAATTTTCGGCAGTGGCAAAAGTCTGGAGGGTTCCCTGACTATGTTAGTAATCAGCTTTTTAGTCAGCTTGATTATTTTATCTTTTATTAATGGCATAAATCCGCCAATTATTCTAGTATCTTTATTGACAGCGATCGGAGCTACTATTCTAGAAACTTTCTCGAAACTAGGTATAGATAATCTCACTGTACCGGTTGGTAGTGCCGCCATTGCCTATTTTCTTACCCAAATTTTCATCTCAAGCTAGGCTATCTCAGCTTATTCACAAGGGCCGAATCTAAAACCTCATTGGTTAAGCTAAGTAGGGAGGCACAATTATTTGTTAGGATGGGTTAGTGGTAGCGTAACATGAGCGGGTGTTGGGTTTCATGCTTCAACCCAACCTACGTTCTGATAACTGATAACTGATATGACTTTTACGATCACTCAAAACCAAAATCAATATCTTACCTATTGTCTCAAGGATGAAGAAGCTGACGCTTATCTGGAAGTGGTTCCCGCTAGGGGAGGAATCATCACCCGTTGGCAAATTTGCGGAGAAGATATTTTATATCTGGACACAGAAAGATTCAAAGATCCTAACCTCAGTGTGCGCGGAGGAGTCCCGATTTTATTCCCTATCTGTGGCAACTTACCCGATAATAGCTATCAACACCAAGGCCGAAACTACACCCTCAAACAACACGGATTTGCTCGTGATTTACCCTGGCAAGTGAGCAAACAAAGCAGCGAAACCGCCGCTAGTTTAACCCTAGAATTAAACAGTAATCCGGCCACTCGTCAAGTCTATCCCTTTGATTTTCAATTAATCTTTACCTATCAACTGCAAGGAAACAGCCTCAAAATTCACCAAAAAGTGATTAATCTTTCTCCCGAAAGAATGCCCTTTTCTATCGGGTTCCATCCCTATTTTCAAGTCACCGATAAAACCCGATTATCCTTTGATATTCCCTCCTCTCAATACCTCGACCAACGCACGAAAACCCTCCATTCCTACTCCGGCAACTTTGACTTTAATCTCGAAGAAATTGATGCCGCTTTTCCGCAAATTACGCGCCATCAAAGTAGTTTTAGTGATTCCTATCATCAGCGTCAAATTGTCCTCGGTTACGACGATCTCTATACGACTCTAGTTTTTTGGACCCTGAAAGATAAAAATTATATCTGTCTCGAACCCTGGAGCGCCCCCCGCAACGCCCTCAACACAGGCGAACATTTGACCTACCTAGAACCCCAGAGTAGCCGCGAGGCGATCGTGGAAATGCGAGTCAATCAAATTTAAATTACCCCTTGACTTAGCCCCGATCAGATGTTATATTGATAAATCGTGTGCAGAACACGAAACGGGTCGCTAGCTCAGCGGTAGAGCACTCGGCTTTTAACCGATTGGTCTTGGGTTCGAATCCCAGGCGACCCATAAAAACTTACTAATACAGAAAGATTGACTTGTCTTCCCCTGTTTACGGATTAGCCTTACATACCAGCAGTCCCCAACTAGGACTAGCCATCTCTAATTTCAGCGATGATAGTCGTCAACAAACTTGGGACTTAGACAGGGATTTATCGAACCTATTCCACCCCTATCTAAAACAGTTCCTGGCTCCGCAAAAATGGGCTGATTTAGCCTTTCTAGCCACCGCTAAGGGGCCGGGGAGCTTTACCAGTACCCGCATCGGTATAGTCACCGGTAGAACCCTAGCACAACAATTACAGCTACCGATTTTTACCGTCTCCAGTTTAGCGGCCTTTGCTTGGTCACAACGGGATTTTTACCCCGTCGATACCCATCTAGCCTTAGAAATGCCCGCAACTAGGGGACAATTGTATGTGGGCATCTATCGGGGTAATCGGGTTTATTTAGCTGATAGCCTGATGACTCCGGAACAATGGCAGCAGACTTTAGAAAACTTAACTATTTCCTATCAAAGATTAGCTACACCCAACTATTTAGGCATAAATGCCCCCGATATCCTCGATTTAGCCTATTTGGACTGGCAAACGGGAAAACGCCCCCATTGGTCCGAGGCGCTACCATTTTACGCGATGTGATTAGCAATTGCCTCTTTTTTTCAAACCATAACCAGCTAATCCGAGGGTTACTAATCCTAAAACTGCGCTAGGTTCTGGGACAGGTTTGACGGAATAAATCGCCACATTACGACTCACTTCATTGGCAACAATTAACAGGGGAGTACCATTAGGACTATCGGCAGCGGGGATAAATAATAATCCTTCGGGAGAGATATCGCCTAATTGCGAATCGTTGATATAATTGGTGAACAAAGGATTACTAGGGTTGGTGATATCATAAACCATGAAACCGCCAGCCCTTTCTATTCCCACAAAACTATAGAGACGATTCCTCACGCTTCCTACTGCTAAACCTTCCGGTTCCGGCCCACGGTTATCGCTACGACTATCGAAACTGCTAGGAGTGCCATCGGAATTAAAGATACTAGGAGTTAGGGGAGTTGCCGAAAAAGTCGCTAAAATTTGTTCAAAATCATCGCCACTATCGAAGACTTGGGACAGTCCATTAGTGACATTCCAAATCGAAAAAGAACGACCACCATAGGCAAAAAGTTGGCTATATTGACCTTGGCCATTGAGTCCGTCAATGCTAGAAACATCTAAACGTCCGAGATTTTGGGTTAATTTCAATGTGGCCGCATTAGGGAAAGCATTGGGGTCTAAAGTTAGAGTAGAAACTCGTCGAGCCTCATTTCTAGTATCCCCTTCATTGGCAGAAATTAAATAGGTTTGTCCGGCGATGGTAACGGTGGCGATCGTATCCGGTTGATATAAGCCAAAAACCGGCCAATTATTAATTCTGACTGCTGGGGAATTAGTCGCTCCTCCAAATACTACCCCATCTTGATCGCTAGGATCCAAACCATTACCCGGTGCGTTAAAATTTTTGGCTCCTAGGGGTAAAATACTGGTGACTTGAGCGTTAACAATATTGACTATTGCAATAGCATTATTTTCCTGTAGAGACACCCATGCAGTGGTTCCATCGTCGGAAACGGTGATGTATTCCGGTTCCACATCTTGGGAAACCGTTTGACCGGGAAAAATACGGACTCCCTGACTTCTGAAAGTGTTCTCTTGACCATTAAAACTGGTAAAGGTAGCAGTGTTGACCGTGGGATTGAGAACACCAGCACTAAGATCAATAATACTAACGGAACCATCGGGATTGACACCATTAGCTGGTTCCCCCTCGTTAGCGACCAAAACCCGATTACCGTCAGGAGTAAAGGTTAACATATCTGGTAAAGCGCCCACAGTAACCTGACTCTGAAAGACACCATTAGTATCGAAAAATACTACACTGCCGTTATTGGTAATCGGATTAGCTTCCATGGCCAGGGCCACGATACCATTTTTGATGGCAACGCTGTTAACCCCCGCACCGTAGGAGCTAAGATCGAGCGATGATAAGGTAATAGGACTAGCGGGATTACTGATATCGGCAATATCTAGACGATTATTGGGACCGGTCAGGAATAATCTGCGACTAGAGGGGTCATAAGCGGGAATTTCTGCCCCGAAGTTATTAGCAGCAGTTGTACTATTGCCAAGACTGCTCAATCGGGTGATATTTAAAGCTGAGGCCGATTCGGTAACGATGTTGATACTGCCAGCAATTGACAGCAAGGTTAATAAAAATTTCCAATGGTGACGATAGATAGCATGAATCATATTTTTAGCTGAAAACCTGCAAAAAAAGGGCTAAACAATCGCATTTTTTCAGACCCAAGTTAAAGGAAGATTAAACAGGAGAGAAATTAAGGATATCTTCAAAATTTGGCCGAGAACAGTAAAAGCGAACTAGGAAAACGGGTTACTCGCTCGATTTTTAGTTGAACGGCTCATTTACCGGAGTGATAACATGGATTAGTATAAGCTCGATCAATATGGAATCAAGACTCGTGTTATCTACTCTCCTAGCCGATTTCAAGATCATTTTTGAACGTGACCCCGCTGCCCGCAACTGGTTAGAGGTACTGTTTTGTTATCCCGGATTACAAGCTTTACTGTGCCATCGCTTCGCCCATTGGCTATATCAGATCGGGATTCCCTTTATTCCCCGTTTAATTTCCCATCTTGCCCGTTTTCTGACTGGTATCGAAATTCACCCCGGCGCCCAAATAGGTCAGGGTGTTTTTATCGACCATGGCATGGGAGTGGTCATCGGAGAAACGGCCATTGTCGGTGATTATGCCCTCATCTATCAAGGAGTTACTTTAGGAGGGACGGGGAAAGAAAGCGGTAAACGTCATCCGACTCTAGGGGAAAATGTGGTCGTCGGCGCTGGGGCCAAGGTTTTAGGTAATATTTATCTGGGTAATAACGTTCGCGTCGGTGCTGGTTCTGTGGTCCTGCGCGATATTCCTGCCGATTGTACCGTTGTTGGTGTACCAGGTCGTTTAATCTATCGGGCCGGGACGCGGGTGGAACCCCTAGAACACGGTGATTTACCCGACTCGGAAGCGGTGGCTATTCGCGCTTTGGTGGACCGCATCGAACAACTGGAAAAACAAGTGTACGAATTGCGGCTAGAACGGTCAAAAGAACCAGATTATCGGATTAATTGCCCAGTTTTAGCCCATTTAGAAGAAGAAGCGAGTCATAGCTTTTGTCCTGCGGCCGATCGGGATATGCGCGAGTTTCTCGAAAGAGCGGTTTAACCCCGAGAATCTTCTGATATGATAGAAGACTGGTTTTCTAAATAAGTGGTTTTAATTAAATAGAAGATAGATTTTGCCTTCGCTCCCCCCTGCCCCCCCCTTAATCCCCCCTTGATAAGGGGGGTATCTGACAATTTTTAATAACTACTTACTTACTAGCTGAAACTCATTCATCAAGGCTATGATTGTTAAGGACTACTTGGCACCGTCCGATGGCTCAAACTGACTCAATCCGTATCCGTGGCGCACGACAACACAATCTCAAAAATGTTGATCTCGAATTACCCCGCAATCAGTTGATTGTTTTTACCGGAGTTTCGGGATCGGGCAAATCTTCCCTCGCTTTCGACACCATTTTTGCCGAGGGACAGCGCCGCTATGTGGAGTCCCTCAGCGCCTACGCACGTCAATTTTTAGGACAATTAGATAAACCCGATGTGGATGCGATCGAGGGTTTAAGTCCGGCTATTTCCATCGACCAAAAATCCACTTCCCACAATCCCCGCTCTAGTGTGGGAACTGTAACGGAAATTTACGATTACTTGCGTTTATTGTTCGGTCGTGCCGGTGAACCCCATTGTCCCCATTGCGATCGCAATATTGCCCCCCAAACCATCGATCAAATGTGCGATCGAGTGATGGAATTAGCCGAGAAAACCCGATTTCAAATCTTAGCTCCAGTAATTCGCGGCAAAAAAGGGACCCATAAGCAATTAATCTCTAGTTTGGCCTCCCAAGGCTTTGCCCGGGTGCGGATTGACGGCAAGGTAGTAGAATTATCCGAGGGCATCGAGTTAGATAAAAAACATCTTCATGATATTGAAATTGTTATCGATCGCCTGATCAAAAAAGAGGGTTTACAGGAAAGATTAGTGGATTCTTTAACCACTTGTTTAAAGCATTCCGACGGTGTAGCGATAGTGGAAATTCTCGATGAGAATAACGAAGATAATCCCGAAGTTACCAAAGAAATTGTCTTTTCCGAGAAATTTGCCTGTCCCGAACACGGGGCAGTTATGGAAGAATTATCCCCCCGTTTATTCTCTTTTAATTCTCCCTATGGTGCTTGTCCCAACTGTCACGGATTGGGCAGTTTACGGAAATTTTCGGCAGATTTAGTCATTCCAGACCCGAAACAACCAGTATATTCTGCTATTGCCCCCTGGTCAGATAAGGATAATTCCTACTATCTTTCTCTCCTCTACGGTTTAGGGCAAGCTTTAGGTTTTGAAATCCAAACTCCTTGGCATAAACTAACAAAAACCCAGCAAGATATCATTCTCTATGGGAGTAAAGAACCGATCTATTTTGAAGATGATTACCGTTACGATACTGGTCGCGGTTACTATCGAGAATTTGCCGGAGTTATCAATATCTTAGATAGGAATTATCAAGAAACCACTTCGGAAGTTATTAAACAAAGACTAGAAAAATATATTGTTAACCAAACCTGCGAAGTTTGTCACGGAAAAAGATTAAAACCGGAAGCTTTATCGGTACGTTTAGGACAATATACGATCACGGATTTTACCGGAGTTCCCATTCGGGATTGTTTGCAGAGAATTAATGATTGTCATTTAACCCCAAGACAGGCATTAATTGGGGAATTAGCCCTCAAAGAAATCAAAGCGAGACTACAATTTTTAATCGATGTGGGATTAGATTATCTTACCCTCGATCGACCAGCGATGACTTTATCCGGGGGAGAATCCCAACGAATTCGATTAGCGACTCAAATCGGTTCGGGATTAACGGGAGTATTATACGTTCTCGATGAACCTAGCATCGGATTACACCAAAGAGATAATAGTAAACTGTTAGAAACCCTGCAAAGATTGCGAGATTTAGGTAATACTTTAATCGTCGTCGAACACGATGAAGAAACGATTCGGGCAGCCGATTATGTGGTCGATATCGGGCCGAAAGCGGGGATTCATGGCGGAGAAATCATCTGTCAAGGCAGTTTTAAAACCCTTTTAAAGTCCAAAAAATCGATAACAGGGGCCTACCTATCGGGACGCAAAGTTATTGAAACTCCTCACCAAAGAAGGGAAGGGAATGGTAATGCTTTAGTCTTAAAAAATTGCCATCAAAATAACCTAAGAAATATTGATGTAACGATTCCTTTAGGAAAATTAGTCTCGATTACGGGGGTATCTGGTTCAGGCAAATCTACCCTAATTAATGAGTTATTATATCCAGCTTTACAACATCATTTAACCCGTTTAACTCCCTTCCCCAAAGAGTTAGATAAAGTGGAAGGATTGGACGCGGTTGATAAGGTAATTGTCATCGACCAATCACCGATAGGACGCACTCCTCGGTCAAATCCTGCCACCTATACGGGGGTTTTTGACATTATTCGCGAGATTTTCACCGAAACCATCGAAGCAAAAGCTAGGGGTTACAAAGCGGGGCAGTTTTCTTTTAATGTTAAGGGAGGACGCTGTGAAGCTTGCCTAGGCCAAGGGGTAAACGTCATCGAGATGAATTTTCTCCCCGATGTCTATGTGCAGTGTGATGTGTGTAAAGGGGCGCGTTATAATCGGGAAACCCTACAGGTTAAGTATAAAGGTTATTCGATCGCCGATGTCTTAGATATGACGATCGAGGAAGCATTAAAGGTCTTTGAAAATGTCCCCCGGGCCACCACCAGATTACAAACTCTCGTGGATGTGGGTTTAGGATACTGTAAACTCGGTCAAAGCGCCCCCACTTTATCCGGTGGAGAAGCGCAAAGGGTGAAATTAGCGGCCGAATTATCCCGACGGGCCACGGGAAAAACTCTATATTTGATCGATGAACCGACTACGGGTTTATCTTTTTATGATGTGCATCATCTCTTAGATGTGTTACAAAGATTGGTCGATAAAGGTAATTCGATTATCGTCATCGAACATAATCTCGACGTGATTCGCTGTAGCGATTGGATTATTGATTTGGGACCGGAAGGAGGGGACAAGGGAGGAGAATTAATCGCGGTGGGAACACCGGAAACCGTGGCTAAATGTGAAAAATCCTACACCGGTCATTATCTTGCCCAAGCATTACTTCAATATCCCCCAAAAAAGCGGGATAATATTAGGGAAGAACACAGAGATAATAAAGCCAATGATCAAGATTAGTATTTAACTCTTGTTCGCTTTTAATTTCCTGACCGGTTTTCCAAGAATAAATTTTAATCTCTTGAAAGTAAGACCTTAACTGTCTTAATTGTTCTTTGGGGGTGGCGTAATAATTTTGGAGACGAAAATTATGGGGTTCATCCCGAATAATTGCATAGTCAGCAGTCAATAACTGTTGGTAGCTAAGAGAGGGATTACAGGCACGCAAAATCACCCAGAGGACTAAATTTACATAGCTACTAAAAGGATTGAAACTAATCTTTTTTTTCCAATCGAATTCTGGGATAATTCCCTGAAGATTATGACTAGAAAAACAAAAATAACCGCCAGTTTTACCGATGCGGCTAATTTCCTCTAAAACTAGAAAACGGTCAGCAGGGGAAATATAATCAATGCCATTAAAACTAAAGAGAATAAAATCAAAATAATTATCGGCAAATTGTTCTAGATTTCTAGCATCGGCCACTTGCCAGACTAAATGGGGGAATTTTTGACGACAAGCGGCGATCATTTCCGCAGAATAATCAACACCGATATATTCTCCCACAAGAGGGGCAAAATACTTCGTAGTTCGTCCCGCACCTACCCCTAAATCAAGCATTTTCATGGTTGATAAACGCTCTTGCAGCAGGGTTAAAATTGTCTTTTCTGCTGGCTGTAGCGCGGTTAATTGGGCATAATAACCGACAATACTAGGGTCTCTATAGGTTTGCTGATTTTTGTCCTTAATCATTCTCGATCGCTCTTTCCTCATAATCTGGCTGTTTTTCTCTTACTAATAATTCACCTTCCCAACCGCCAATTACTTCTTCAAAAAAGCCTTCTTGCCATTGGCTAAGTAGCTGGTTATAATTAAATTAAAAATGGATTTGAGGTTCGATCCCCCCTGCCCCCCTTGATAAGGGGGGTGCCGATAGGCGGGGGGATCTGATAATTTTTAACGCCTACCTACTTAAATGTAGTTTTTTCTTCTTGTTCTTTTAGAGATATTGGCTGATAAACTAAGGTAACTTCTAAATCTGTGTTTTTAAGTTCAGGCGGTAAAGATATTTGTAATGTTCCATCTTCTCCTACATGGGTTTTAAAACTAATTGTTTTCATGGTTTCGGCTAAGGTTACTACTATCATAAGGATAGTGTAATATGTCCTCGTCTGACAAGGTGCGTCCCTTGGGGTCTTTTAACCATAAAGACATCTTCACCCCAAAGAGGTTGGACATGGTAGAAACCACCATCGGATGAGAATGGTGATACATCCCACCCAAGACACCGTTACGGGGATCTATTCGAGATCGAACTCACGATGTTGCATAACCACGAGAAACTTGATATATTGGCAGTTGATAAATATTATTGAAAATTTACTGGCGGCATAAATATGTTATCAACTGATGTCAGACAAAAATCGATGATTAAGAGAATTGAGCAAGTTGTTTCTATTTTAATGGAAGACCGTCCTTTCTTCAAAGAGGAACTTAATTGTTCAGAAATAGTGAAACATTTGGTTGAATTATTTGAAAAAAATTTACCTTTTGAGGAATTTAACACTATGTCAGAGGCAGAATTGAAAGAGCATTGTAGCTTTATTATGTCCACAGAAATCCTGTCAAAAATTGGCGGCGATTTTACTCCTGAACAAATGGCTATTTTCGATGAAGCAATTAAGCGTAAATAGGTAATTATGAGTTATTTGTTAGATACTAATATCGTTTCTTTGATTATTCAGCGTGATCTTAAAGTTTATCAAAAAATTGAAGATGTCAAAGCTCAAAGAAAAAGTATTTTTATCAGTTGCATTACTTATTTTGAAATTAAGAGGGGATTGTTGGCAGTTGCTGCACCTAAACAAAGAGAAAGATTTAACAAACTTTCTCAGGATTATCAAATTATTTTATTAGATGATTTAGCTATTTTATAAAAAGCAGCCGAAATTCATGCTCATCTTAGATTAAGAGGATTACCCATACAAACAGAAGATATTTTAATTGCTGCTACTGCTATAGTTAAAAGTTTAATTGTTGTTTCTAATGACGGTGATTTATTGAGGGTTGAAGGATTAAGTTTAGAGAATTGGGTAGAGTTATAAATTAAACCCAATCTTTAATTCATCCGACATATTTTAATAGCTTGAGTCAGTAAAGACGTGCGTTACACTACGTTAACGCACCCTACAAAATTGGCTATGCACTAATGATACTATGAACGAGAATTGGCGGGACGGTGATTTTTCCCGTGTCACTATCAAAATTAGGAGAAAGTGGCCTAATATATATATGAGAGTGCTTATTTCCTATTAAAAACCGCCAACAACCCAATGAAAACTTTAAATCAGAATCCCTGGCAAGTAGAGGGAGGAGAAACCCTACCCCTACTTTACGAAATTGATCAACATCTTTGGTTAGAGGAAATAATAAAACTCCTCAAGGAAAATCGCTTAGATGAATTAGATGTAATCCATTTAATTGAGGAATTAGAAAGCTTGAGTAAAAGAGATAAAAACCGAGTCAGTAGCTTACTTGAACAAGTGATCAGGCATTTATTACTTTTACAATATTGGACAACAGAAGCAGAAATAAATCGGAATCATTGGCGAGCGGAAATTATCAGTTTTCGCACGCAATTAAGAAAATATTTAACGACGAATTTACAGAATTATTTAGCTGAGGAATTACCGATAATCTATCAGGATGCTTTCGATTATGTTCAACAAAAAACAGGTTTTTCTGGCGATTTTCCCTCAGAATGTCCTTACAGTTTAGAGCAATTATTAGATAAAAATTGGTTCAACTGTGAAGATTAGACATTAAAAATGATAAAATTATCGAGGAAAGCCGTTCTAAAATGGCGGGTTTTTTAACCGAAATTTGCGATAATAAGATGCGATTAAATTATCCACTGGCCATCAATGCAGATTTTTAGCTCTTTTGTCTCATCTACGGCCACTTTTGCCGAATTATCCCTACAAGCGGCCAAGGCCCCTGTTGATACCCTCACCGGTTGGTCATTAGAGGATCGCGATCCGCAAGTGATCGAAAAATTTGTCCCCCTTCTGGATTGGTTTTATCACCATTATTTTCGCGTTAAAACCGATGGTTGGGAAAATATTCCCCCCTCAGGACAGGTATTATTCATCGGCTCCCATAACGGCGGTTTAGCAGCTCCCGATATGTTTATGATGATGTATGATTGGTTTCAGCGCTTTGGCAGCGATCGCTTAATCTATGGTTTGATGGATTCGCGAGTCTGGCGAGTTTTTCCACCCCAAGCTAGTCTAGCGGCCCAAATGGGGGCCATTCATGCACATCCGAAAATGGCGATCGCCGCTTTGAATAGTGGTGCTAGTGTACTAATTTATCCAGGAGGTGCTACGGATGTTTTCCGTCCCCACAGTTTAAGAAATAAAATTCATTTTGCCGGTAATCTAGCTTTTGTTAAACTAGCTTTACAGTACGAAGTGCCGATTATTCCCGCCATTTCCCACGGCGCTCACTCGACCCTGTTTGTCCTCGAAGATATTTATCCTCAATTAAAAGAATTGCATAAACAGGGTATGCCTTGGCCTTTCGGTATTGACCCAGGGACCTGTCCCATCTATTTCGGTTTACCCTGGGGACTAGCTATCGGTCCCTTGCCGAATATTCCCTTACCTGTGCCGATACAGACGCGGGTTTGTCCCCCAATTATTTTTGAACGTTACGGCAAAAAAGCGGCCCGGGACCGCCGTTATGTACGCGAATGTTATGAGAAAGTCTGTTATTTGATGCAGCAACAACTCGATCAATTAGTGGCAGCCAATTCTCCCTGATACTATAGAGGAAAGTGGGGACAGAGCGATCGCACTTGAGGATGGCTGCGGTCAAATTAACCCGCTTGTGAGATAATGAATTGTTTTGAGCAAAGTTATCAGTACAAAGTTTTCTCTTGAGATTTGACGATTATTTGGGGAATGCAGAAAATTATGAAACTATTACCCGCAGAATGCCAGCATTTACAAGACAAAGTAGCCATAGTAACCGGGGCCTCGCGAGGGATCGGTAAAGCGATCGCCTTGGAATTAGCCAGCCAGGGTGCTACTGTAGTGGTGAACTATGCTAAATCTAGCAGTGCTGCCGATGCCGTTGTCGAAGAAATTACCGCGGCCGGGGGAAAGGCAATAGCTCTACAAGCAGATGTGGCTAAAAGCGAAGAAGTGGATAATTTAGTGGACAGTACCAAGCAAAAATTCGGTCATATTGATGTCTTAGTTAATAATGCCGGTATTGCCCGGGATACCCTAATGTTAAGAATGAAATTAGAAGACTGGCAAGCGGTCATCGATCTCAATTTAACCGGAGTTTTTCTCTGCACTCGCGCCGTCGGTAAATTGATGTTAAAACAGAAAAGCGGCCGCATAATTAACATCACTTCTGTATCTGGTTTGATGGGTAATCCGGGTCAATCTAATTACAGCGCCGCTAAAGCCGGTGTTATCGGTTTAACGAAAACTTTAGCCAAAGAATTTGCCAGTCGAGGCATCACTGTTAATGCCGTGGCCCCCGGCTTTATTGAAACCGATATGACTCATGACCTCAAAGCAGATGAAATTCTCAAATATATCCCCCTCTCCCGTTATGGAAAACCGGAAGAAGTTGCCGGAATGGTGCGTTTTTTAGCCGCCGATCCCGCCGCTATTTATATCACTGGTCAAGTCTTTAACGTCGATGGTGGTATGGTTATGGCTTAATTCAGTTATCAGTTATCAGTTGTTGGTCGTCAGAATTTAGCTTTTTTATCCCAACTCTGGCACTCTCATCTCCCCACTTCCCAATTCATAATTCATAATTTATAATTTAAAATGACTTACTGTTTAGGAATTATCAATCGTTTTGGCATTGTTATGGGGGCGGATTCTCGCACGAATGCGGGAGTCGATTATATCTCGGCCTATCGGAAATTATTTGACTTTTCGGTATCGGGAGAAAGAGTAATTATGGTTTGTACATCGGGGAATTTATCGATTAGCCAAGGAGTGATTCACGAACTAAAAAGAGATCTGCACAATCAAGAGGATAAAAATCTCCATTCTCTGACTCATCTCTACGATATCGCCCACTATATCGGTGATAAAAGTCGTCAAGTACAAGCTAGGGAAAGAACTTGGCTAGAAAAAGATAATATTGATTTTAAATGTAAGTTTATTCTTGGGGGACAAATTAAAGGAGAAGATCCGCAATTATTCCTGATTTATCCCCAGGGAAATCATATTCAAGCCACCAAAGAAACGCCCTTTTTACAGATAGGTGAAACTAAATACGGTAAACCGATTCTCGATCGCACTATTACCTATGATACACCCCTAGAGGAAATGGCCAAATGTGCCTTACTTTCCATCGATTCGACCATGAAATCGAATATTTCCGTCGGACCGCCCATCTATTTGAGTATGTATGAAGCTAATAGCCTAAGCCTACGTCATAAGTTACAATTGCGCCTAGGAGATCCCTACCTAGCCAAAATGCGGAAACTCTGGGAGGATTACGTCCGGCAAGCTTTCGAGGCTATGCCCAATGTGGAATGGCATTATACCGATGAAGACCCCAAAGAGGATATCATAATAGATTAAGTAGCTCTTTTTAACTTAACTTTACAACTCGATGATCATTGTTACCTTGATGTTGGCAGGTAGTCTAGCTTGGTTTTTTAGTACCCTTGCTGGTGGGGGCAGTCCCCTGATTCTACTCCCCGTTTTAGGTTGGTTTCTCGATGCTGCCGTCATTCCTCCGGTTTTAACCACGGGGATGCTACTCGGTAACGTCCAACGCATGGGAATGTATTGGCGCGCCATTGACTGGCCCTCGACGGTGTGGTATCTACCCGGGGCAATTATGGGATCTACCCTCGGTGCTTTTGTCTTTGCCCATTTACAACTCAAATGGTTGCCGCTAGTTTTGGGAATTTTTCTGGTTTTCTCCTCGCTTAAACAATTATTTCCCCAAGAAGAAAATCCTTTTTTTGAGATTAAAACTTGGTATTTTATGCCCTCGGGATTTATCTACGCTTTCCTATCGGGATTAGTCGGTAGTACTGGCCCGATGATGAACCTGTTTTATATCAACTATGGGCTAGTTAAAGAACCAATGGTGGCAACGAAATCCGTTCACATGGTAGTAGTTCATGTGGCCAAATTAATCGCCTACGCAGCTTTTGGAGTTTTACATCTGCCTTTTATCGGTTACGGTTTATTATTAGGATTAGCGGCCTGGCCAGGTAATTGGTTAGGACAAAAAGTTTTAGAAAAAATGAGTCCCCAGCAATTTAAACAAGCAGTGATGTTATTCGTTTCGATGAGTGGCCTATTGATGATCTGGCGAGAACGGGGCATCGTCTTTTAAAATTTTACTGACAAGGGGACAAATTTTGCTAGAATACTAGATGAAGGTGAATTGTATTAACCCCGTGTAATACAGCGATAACCGTTAAATTTGCTCCTTGATTAACCCCGCAACTGAAAATGACAGAAACCGCCAATTTTACCCTCGAACAAGGTTTAGAACGCTACCAACAGGGAGAAAGCGCCGCCAGTTTATTGCCCGAATTTAAAGAATTAAGCGATCGCACTCCGAAAAATGCCGCCGTTTGGTCCTGTTTAGCTTGGTTATATATGCTCACCGATAAACCAGAATTAGCCCTAAAAGCCGCCCAAAAAGCCGTTAAACTCGATAAAGTTTCCCCCCAAAACCGGATCAATTTGGTTTTGGCTATGTTAGAAACCAAAACCGCCGGAGTTAGGGAACATATCGAACTGGTGCAACAATTAGTTAGTTTAAACAAAGAAGTTCGCCAAGAAGTGGATGAAAATATCGCCGATGGTTTAGCTAGAAAACCCGATTGGAAAAGTTTAGAACGCGTTAAAGTTTGGTTAAATGAATAAGAATATGGAATTATCAAAACAGTTATTACTCGGCTTAAAAGCCAATGATTTTCGGCATCCCATCGACCTAGAGGCCACTAATTCCCTTAAACAATTGCCTGGGTTAGATATAGCCGTGAGAAGTTTGTTAGGTTCCGTCGCTGAGGAATTCTTTTACTTAAATAATATTGCTGCTAGTGTTTTGGTGGGAGAAAAACAATTACCCGACCTGCATAATCTCCTCCTAGAAGCTTGCCGAGTTCTCGACTTAGAACCACCTCAATTATACATTCAACAAAACCCCGTTCCTAACGCCTATACCTTCGCCATGCGCGGCAAAAAACCGTTTATGGTGATGCACACTTCCCTAATTGAAATGCTGACTCCCGCAGAAATTCAAGCGGTAATGGCCCACGAATTAGGTCATCTCAAATGTGAACACGGCGTTTATCTGACTTTAGCCAATATTATGGTCCTAGCGGCGGGATTACTGCCCAATTGGGGGACAATGTTAGCACGATCCCTACAGGAGAGAATGTTAGCCTGGGTGCGCTGCGCCGAGTTTAGTTGCGATCGAGCGGCTTTATTGGCAGTTCAAGACCCAAAAATCGTCATGTCGGTGTTAATGAAGTTAGCCGGAGGTTCCCCCAGTCTCGCACCTTTATTAAATTTAGAGGCTTTTATCGATCAGGCCAAGTCCTACGATGCCGTCAGCGCCTCGGAAATGGGGGAAATGTTAAAGGGTTTGCAAACCCAACAGTTAACCCATCCCCTCCCCGTCCTGCGTGCGCGAGAAATCGATCGTTGGGCCAGTTCCCCCGATTATCAAAATTTGTTAAAGGGGCCAAAAATAGGTTATAATGATAAAACTAATGCCAAGGGCGAATGGCGAAATTGGTAGACGCACCACACTCAAAATGTGGCGAGGTAGCCCCTCATGTCGGTTCGAGTCCGACTCCGCCCATTAAACTGACAAAAACTAAGCATAAGAATTTGCAGTACATTTTCTCAATCAGGTTCTCTAGTTGGTTCTGGGCTGCATCCCTCTTCTTTGGCGACTGCTAGGAGCAGAAAGTGAATGAGTCGAAGCTTATCTTGGTGAGATAACTGATTAACTGTGGGCAACAGTTGACTGAGTGACATATTCTTGACTCTGGAGAATACTTCTCTCCATTATAGGTTCAATTCTCGGCGTTGCTGATTTATAAGTATCAATTGTCCCCTAGGCAATTCTTAAAACTGGGTAACAAGCGTTCCTTATGTATATACATAATAAGTAGGTAGGCGTTAAAAATCATCAGACACCCCCGTTATCAAGGGTAGGGTTGATTCATGAATCAACCCTACCTTATCAAGGGGGGCAGGGGGGATCGAACCTAAAATCCATTCTTAATTTAATTATAACCAGCTACTTAAGTACAATATATACACATCACAATGTTAACACATTTATAGTGTGCATTATGTGCAGAATTTACATATTTAAGGCAGTTTTGGCATAATAAATATGTTTCGTTTTAAATTTGCAAGAGTTCTAATATAGTTCTTTCACTTAAGAAAAAAGAGAGGATAAAATGACTGATTTAGAAGAACTGGAAGCTTTTCAGCGCAGTTTAGAGTCTGCTCGTCTGCGTCGTCGTCAGTTGGAAGAGCAGCGCAGACAACTGGAGAATGAATATACTTCCTACGATACACCAGAAAAACTGAAAGGACTGGCAGAAATTGCCGAGACAGCTACTGAATCACCGACTTTTAAGGCAAAATTTTGCCATTTTTATCATCGAAGAGCGACGAGAACGACAGCAGATATAGTGGAAGGGGTGATCGGAATTACCTTTGGCAGTAATATCCCCTTAGCGATCGTAGCCCTAATTATTATTAAACTCTTAAGGATGCTTCTGGAAAACCGTCTTGATGATTATTACGCTCAGTTTGGAGAAACCGAACCAGAATCAAGATAAAAACTCCTAAGATGTTTCATTAACAGATATTTCAGCTTTTTTGAGGGCAATTTGCCATTCTAAGTCAGCTATTTCTCGATCGAGTTCGACAATTTCACTATTAACTTGCTTTAAATCGGCGATAATTTCCTGTTTATTGCGTTTTCTACCGTAGATAGCCAGTTCATCCTCTTGTAATTTCTCAAGGATAGAGTCTAGGGAAGCGGTTAAATCGGCCGAGGGATTGTCCATAATACCTAAACGCATTAAGACCTGTACCGCTTTGACAACGTCTTGCTGATAAGCTTCTCTAGAGGGGTAATCTTGGGGTTTTTTGAGATTTAAAGCGTCAATGATATTCATATTCTAGGTTATGAAGGTTAAATGCGAAACTGTGATTATGTCACACTTAATATACCTCAAGTTTCTGAGAAATTACCTAACAGGGATTGCAATATCTTTTATTCTAGAGTAGAAATGCTCGACCGAGAAAATATTGATAGAGTGGAGAAATTAAAGGGGATATTAAGGCCTTAGATGCCAAAGTTACGCGACTAGAAAAGCGGGTTGACGATCTCAACGCACGAGTCAACATTACCACCATTGGATTCCTTAGCATTGTCGGCATTTTGGTGACAGGAATGCTGACTATTGCCGGCAAAACAGTCTTTTTCCCCTAGTCCCTAGAATAACTTATTCGATCTGCGCCACCCTGTCTAAGGGAGCATCGAGACTGGTAAGACGGCCTAAATAAGTCGATATATGCTTCTGCTCGCTGTCTATCCCGGGGAGAAATGCCAGAGGGATTTCTCCAGTGCGGAATCTGGGCTAAAAATTGGCCCGGTCAGGAAATCTTGATCTTAAATTCCCCAACAATTGCGCTAGGATCGGCTCAATAGCACAGGAAAGGCGATCGAGTGGGATAACCGATCCTGTGGTTTGAGAAGGTGACTGTATAATTGTTAGAGTGTCAATAGATCAATTCCAGAGGAATCATGAGCAATATCCAAGATAAAATTCAAGAAGAGCTAGAAAACGCCAGAACCGTCTGTAGTACGGAAGGTGCCACCTCTGGCGAATGCGCCGCCGCTTGGGATGCGGTGGAAGAATTACAAGCAGAAGCAGCTCACCAACGTCAAGACCACCCCCAAAAAACCTACTTCCAAAAGTATTGTGATGATAATCCCGATGCCGCCGAGTGTCGCGTTTATGACGATTAATGGAGTCGGGCAGCGGTTTTTTCTCTCCTCACATTAGAATCCTAGCTTTAGGGCGATCTCTTTATAGCTGAGATCGCCCCTCGTTTTTTTGTTTGTTGGTCAAGCTGTGGCCGATTTTGGCTCCCGCACCGGAAGACAGTAAAATGGTGACAGTGTAATTATGTCTGAATAGTTTATGAATCAACTTTGGTTTCGTCCTCTCGTTTGGATAGATTATCGTTTAGCCGTCCTATTTACGGTGATTATTCCGGCAATTTTGTTAATTTGGTCTTTATTTGCAAAAATCGAATCATTACAAAAATTGTTGATTATCTATTGGCGAGTGGCTAGTCTTTTATTAATTACCGTATATTTAATGATCGCTTCCTGGCCAATTGGTTTTGTTACCAGTTTTTTAGCTAAGATTTTAATCCCGATTTCTCTCTGGTTTTGGGTGGATATTAACGATGAAATTAAAGATTTACCCGCTAGTCCGATTAAATTTGTCACCACTGCTTGGCGTTGGGCAGTGACTATCTATTCTCCTTTGGGCGCGATTTCTACCTTACCTTTTCTTTCCTGTGCTATGTCAGGGGAATTGCTAAATTCTCCCTATTGTCAGGTTTGGCAGGAAGCACCCTGGCAGTTTCGCGAGATTTTTCATTCAGAAGCTACTGCTAATGTTTTGGGCTTTTTTGGTTTAGTTGGTCTCTCTTTTTATACTCTCTATTTTGCCCATTTTCTTCTTATTCGCCTTGGCAAACAGGGACGTTCAGCTTTACAACAGTAAGTTTTTAGCTATCGATAATTAGCCATTTTTCTATGAATATTGGTCAACAACTCGAACAATACACCCTCAAAAATCCCCACGAGGTTTTATTAGTGACTATTGCTGTGGATGGGGAGGAGGAAGAAATCTCTATTTTTAAGGGTTTTTCTAGTTCCCTTACTCGCAGCACCCCCTATGATCCCGATATTCCGATCATTCCTGAAACGGCTACAATTATTAAGATAGATCGTCTTGCTAGTCCCTATCATCCCCTTAATCCTCGCTATATTCAAGAAAATCTTACCTTAGAGGAAATGCAGTCTTTACTGATTAATTGAACTGGTAATTTTACTTGAATAACATCAGCTTACTGGCGATCAATTTAACAGCTTTTATTTACCATCCATAAACCTTGTCTAGATAGACAAGAGGTAAATTTTGCGGCATTTTAGTGGTAAGATTACTAGGGAATGATAATCTCTGCCAGCATTCAAGCTGTCAAAGTGGATTTCATCCTCGGTATCGATCGAGAACAATCAAAAAACTGGAGAATAATCTGGAGAATCTATGCAACTTAAACAATCTAACCAAGAACTGTTACAAATTGAGTATTTAGCCACCGCTGCTACGGGACAAAATATAGTTAGAGATGATGGCAAAGATGTGATTGAAGGATTAACTAAAACCCCCAAAAGTTTACCATCTAAATATTTTTATGATCGGCAAGGTTCGCAACTTTTTGAAGAAATCTGTCAATTGCCAGAATACTATCCCACTAGGACAGAAGCGGCTATTCTCCAAGAATATGCTCAAGAAATTGTCGCCTATACAGGTCCCTGCGAATTGATAGAATTAGGTAGTGGTAGTTCCACTAAAACTCGTCTGTTATTGGATGCTTATTATCAACAGCAAAAATCCTCTAAATATGTACCTATTGATGTTAGTGAAACTATTCTCCAAGCTAGTGCCATAGAATTACAAAAAGAATATCCTAATTTACCTATTCAGGGGTTAATTGGAACCTATGAACAGGCCTTAGCCTATTATCAAAATGCTTCCGATAATACCAGAATGATTTTTTTCTTGGGAAGTTCGATCGGTAATTTTTCTGCGGCTGAATGTGATAAATTCTTAGAAAAAATTGCCACTGTCCTAAAAGCTGGAGATTATTTTTTATTAGGGATTGATCTGCAAAAACCTGTGGCAATTTTAGAAGCAGCTTATAATGATGCTCAAGGGGTGACGGCCGCTTTTAATTTAAATATGCTTTCCCATTTAAATTGGCGTTTTCAAGCTGATTTTAACCTTGATTTATTTAGTCATCAAGCTATCTATAATCAAGATAAATCTCAAATTGAAATGTATTTAATTTGTCACAAAACTCATCCTGTTCATCTGAAAAAACTCGATTTAACGGTTAATTTTCAAGCGTCGGAAAGTATTTTAACAGAAATTTCGCGTAAATTCAACCTAGAAACTATGCAAAAAGACCTAGAATCAAAGGGATTAAAAACGCTTAAGGTTTTCACCGATCCTGAAAATTTATTCGGTTTAATTCTCTGTCAGTTATCCCTATAGATAACGAAAACATTATCATTAGTAATAGAAGAATAAAAACATGGAAAAGATTCAAGCACAGGCTCCTATCTCTCTAAACAACTGTAGTCGAGAAAATCTACTAGACTATTTTGAAAATGCTTGGCAATTAGAAGATATGCTGTTAAAAAGCATCATCAAAGAAGAAGCTTTTTATTGTAACCCTGATGATTTAAGAAATCCCCTCATCTTTTATTTAGGTCATGCTGCCGCTTTTTATCTAAATAAATTGCAGCTGGTTAACCTATTAAAAAAAAGCCCTAATCCTGACTATGAATTATTGTTTGGAGTGGGAGTAGATCCGGCAACTTCTGAAGAATTAAACTCCGCTATCGCTCATATTCAGTGGCCCGGGGTGGCTAAAGTGTGGGAATATCGGCAACAAGTCTATGAAATTGTGGTCGAAATAATTAAAAATATCCCCCTTAATCTTCCTATTCATCCGCAGCATTCTCTCTGGTCATTAATGATGGGAATTGAGCATCAGCGTGTTCACTTTGAAACATCTTCAATGTTACTCAGACAACTGCCCTTAGATTGTCTGCAACGTCCTCCAGGTTGGCATTATGCCCCTTCTTTTGGTCAAGCTAGTCCTAATCAAATGGTGGAGGTTTCTGGGGGAATAGTAGAAATTGGTAAACCCCAGGATTCTCCTGTTTATGGTTGGGACAACGAGTATGGTTATCGTCAAATTCAAGTTAACAATTTTCTGGTGAGTAAATATATGATTACCAACGGAGAATTTAAAGAATTTGTCCATAATGGTGGCTACGAAAATCCCAGTTATTGGGATGAGGAAGCTTGGCAATGGAAAAATCATTATCGAGTCAAATATCCTAAATTTTGGCTGGTAGATGAGGGAGGAAATTATCAATATCGAGCCATGTTTGATGTTCTCGATTTACCTCTGGATTGGCCGGTAGAAGTGAACTATTATGAAGCGATCGCTTACTGTCGTTTTCAAGGTCAAGGAATACGTTTAATGACGGAAGCTGAGTGGAATTTAGTCACCTATGGCAATCAAAAAAATCGATGTTATAGCCTAGAAAACGATAACTTTGATGACTATAACCTCAATTTAAAATTCTGTTCTCCCACTCCCGTAGGAATGTTAAAAAATACGGGCAATAACTCAGAAATTTATGATTTACGCGGTAACGTCTGGGAATGGCTAGAAGATGATTTTAATCCCTTAACTGACTTTCAACCCCATTACCTCTATGCTGACAATTCCACTCCTTTTTTTAATAGTCAACATAAAATGATGTTAGGAGGAGCTTGGGTGACTAACGGCACAGAAATCCTACCCTACTATCGCAATTGGTTTCGCCGGAATTTTTATCAACACGCTGGTTTTAGAATCGCACAAAGTCTTTAGGTGGGGTGTGGGGTGTGGGGTGTAGGGTGTGGGGTTTTATCGATTTTCAGGGAAAAAGTGCCTAAAATTTCCCTGCGATTACTCTAAGAGTCGGCACTTTTTGATGTCAAAAAAGCCTAAAGATATTATCCAACAAGGTTTTTAGATTTATTCTGCAAACTTTAGGTAATTGCCAATTTTTTAAAAAATTCCTGTAACAGTTGCCCCTCGATCGCTACAATAGAACCTAGTAGAGCGCGGATAAAATCGATCGCCATGAATCAACCTGCAATTTTTCATCTCGCTATTCCGATTACCAATGTGTCCACCGCTAAAAGCTTCTACTGTGATGGTTTAGGTTGTTTAGCAGGAAGGGAAACCGAGAAAGCGATAATCTTAAATTTCTACGGTCATCAGGTAGTCGCTCACGTCACCGAAATGCCTCTTACTCCCCAAAATAGCATTTATCCTCGCCATTTTGGTCTAATTCTGCCGGATGCCAGCGATTGGGACAATCTTCTCGAAAAAGCACGAGTCAATCAGCTAAAATTTTATCTAGAACCAAAAACTCGCTTTAATGGGGAGATAACCGAACATAAAACCTTTTTCCTGGAGGATCCTTTCTATAATCTCCTGGAATTTAAACATTATCGCCACTACGAAGCTATTTTTGCCAGTCGGGAATTAACAGTGATCGGCGATCGAGCTTAAAATAAACAACAGGTGACTTTTTTGTGACCGGTTAGTTCTATCTTTAACCGAGACAAAAATAGGGGAACTTCGATAAGCTTTTCTCATCAAAACTACAAAAACCTTAGCTTGTAATGATAAATTCTTAGGAAATCTATGAAAAAACTTTTATTGTTAACCCTATTTATTATCGGTCTAGGATTTGCTATTTTTAACTTTACCGGATTAGCAAATCGGGGCGAATATCAATCAATTTTGATCGACTTTAAAGACGATATACCCGTCAGCGTACTCGATGAGCAGTTAAATGCTATCAACAAAAAAGCGGGAAAAACCACCAGTTTAAATAGTATTTTTTCCATCGATGAACATCTTTACACCGTGGCAGGAGATAGCAAACTCCTGAAAACTCTCCGCAATTCCGAGCTAAAAAAATACACCGAATCGATCGAAGCCGATTATATTTATCATGCTTTTATCGCCCCCAATGACCCCGACTATAGCAAACAGTGGAACCTGCGGGGAATTAACATCGAACGCGCTTGGGAAGAAAATCACGGTGAGGGGATCACCGTCGCCGTTATTGATACAGGTGTATCAAAAGTTCCCGATCTGCGAGAAACCGAGTTTGTCGAAGGCTACGACTTCGTCAACGATCGCGGCAATGCCGAGGACGATAACGGTCACGGAACCCATGTAGCGGGAACAATTGCCCAATCGACCAATAATAACTACGGGGTGGCCGGCATCGCCTACAAAGCCAAAATTATGCCCCTCAAGGTGCTTTCCGGGACGGGTGGGGGAACCGTGGGAGATATTGCCGAAGCGATCCGTTTTGCCGTCGATAATAAAGCCGATGTCATCAATATGAGTTTAGGGGGTGGAGGCGAAACCCAAGTAATGAAAGAGGCGATCGAATATGCCTATAGTAAAGGTGTGGTAATCGTCGCCGCCGCCGGTAATGCCGATGATAATTCCGCCGCCTATCCCGCCCGTTTTCCGCACGTTATCGGCGTTTCTGCGGTAGATGCCTCCGGAAATAAAGCCCCCTATTCTAATTTCGGGGCCGGAATCGATATTGCTGCCCCAGGCGGCTCCGATACGGGTAAAATTATCCAAGAAACCATCGATCCGGCTAAGGGAGGGGAACCGGCGTTCCTCGGTTTTCAGGGAACCAGCATGGCAGCCCCTCACGTTGCTGGGGTGGTAGCTTTAATCAAAGCTGCGGGAATTAAAGAACCCAGTGCAGTTTTAGAGGTTTTGCAACAGTCGGCCCGTAAGATCAATGATGATCCCTTTAATCATTTTGGGGCCGGACAATTAGACGCGGGCAATGCCCTACAATTGGCCCTGAAAGGACAGATTACTTTCCGGGATTTTTGGCGTTGGTTGCGCGATAACGGTTATCTCAATCCCCGTTTCTGGATTGATGGCGGTGCGGTGGCAGTTTTACCCAAAATGGCTATGGTTTTGGGTTCTTATCTTCTTGCTTGGTGGCTGAGAAGTTATTTTCCCTTCTCCTGGAACGGATTTTTGAATGCTGGTCTAATTTTTGGCAGTTCTGGCTTATTTTTCCTCAGAGGTCTTTATATCTTCGATTTACCCCAATGGCCTTTCCGAGTGATGGGGAGTTCTCTTTCCGACCTAGGAGGCGTTATTCAGGGAAGTTCTGCCCTTAATCCGCTTTTTGCTAGTGTTATCCTGCCCTTTGTCCTGATTGCTCTGCTTTTGAGTCATCCCCAAGCAAAATGGTTAGCAGTGGGGGTATCTTTAGCCATGGCGGTGACTTTAGGTATCAGTGCTGTTATCCATCCTACTCTGATCTGGTTAGGTTCTGGTACGATCGCTCAGGCATTTTTGGGCGTAAATGCGCTTTTATGTCTCGGTTTAGGTTATTTAGCCCTAAAAAGTGCTACTTCATCCCGATACGCTTAAACAGGGGTTACAATGGGACAATAAGGGTGATTTACCGATAAAAACCTCTTTGGTTTTGGTATCTTCCTTTTGTTTTGCATTGAGTTCTCCTACAACAGCAGCCTCGGACATTAACCGAGGTTTTTTCTTTATCTCAAATGTCGGGGTGAAGACCGTTCGGCTGAGCTCACGGCCGAAGCCCTTGCTTGAGCGCAACGGGATGAAACCCCGACCAATATAAAACAGCGAAGCACAACTAAAATCTTGACAATCCGATGCTCTACAGGTTAACTTAAAATAAGTTGTTTGAGGTCGATAAACAATGATTGTCTTAGAAATGAAAGCCGTGGTCAAACCAAGTCAATGTTCTGCCATTGATGAAGCTATTCGTACAGT
>NZ_JADBTB010000067.1:0-65888 GCF_020246405.1 Microcystis sp. M083S1 | reverse complement strand
ATTCATAATTCATAATTCATAATTCATAATTCATAATTCATAATTCATAATTCATAATTCATAATTCATAATTCATAATTCATAATTCATAATTCATAATTCATAATTCATAATTCATAATTCATAATTCATAATTTCTCATAGCTGTTATAATTAAATAAATGTCCCAGCCAGGGGAAAAACTATGACAACTCTCGACATTTTACCAGAAGTTACCTGTCCCCCCACCGATTTATGGAGTGATGAACCACCCTTGGAAAGTGATTTACACCTGCAACAGATCATAATTCTCCTCAATTGTCTAGAATTATTATGGCAAGAGAAAAACGATTACTACGCTTCCGGTAATCTGACTATCTACTATAACGAAGAACAACTGAAAAAGCGCGATTTCTGTGGTCCAGATTTTTTTGTGGTTTTAGATACAGAAAAACGTCCCCGCAAAAGTTGGGTGGTTTGGGGAGAACAGGGTAAATATCCCAATGTGATCGTGGAGATTATTTCCGATTCTACGGCCAATATTGACCGCACTAAAAAGAAAATTCTCTACCAAAATACTTTTCGCACTCCTAATTATTTTTGGTTCGATCCTAATACCTTAGAATTCCAAGGATTTACGATACTTGAGGGACAATATCAAGCTATTTCTCCCAATGACCGGGGTTATCTATGGAGTGAACAGTTAGGATTATATTTAGGCATATTTGACCGTAAACTGCGTTATTTTACCGCCGATGGTCAATTGGTTCCCACTCCCCAAGAAGCTGAATTACAGCAAAGACAAGCAAAGGAACAGATTCTTTTAGAAAAGGAACAGATTCTTTTAGAAAAGGAACAGATTCTTTTAGAAAAAGAACAGGCTCTTTTAGAAAAAGAACAGGCTCTTTTAGAAAAAGAACAAGAACGACAAGCTAAGGAAAGATTAGCGGCAAAATTACGAGAATTAGGCATCAACCCCCAGACAATTTAGCCGGTCAAAATCTTCACATAGCGATCGATAACCCCTTGAGTTAAGTAGCTGGTTATAATTAAATTAAAAATGGATTTTAGGATCGATCCCCCCTGCCCCCCTTGATAAGGGGGGTGCCGATAGGCGGGGGGATCCCCCCTGCCCCCCTTGATAAGGGGGGTGTCTGACAACTTTTAACGCCTACCTACTTACAATTATCTTGATTTGACTGGACAGACCCGAATGCAACTCACTCCCGAACAATACAAAGAAAAAATGCAGCGCCGCAAGGTCATCCAAGAGGAACGTTTGGCCGAAAAAATCGCTGAAAAAGGTTTAATTATCGTTAATACCGGCGATGGTAAGGGAAAAACCACGGCAGCCCTCGGTATGGTTTTACGTTCCCTCGGTCATGGTTACAAAGTGGCGGTGGTACAATTCATCAAAGGTGCCTGGGAACCTGCCGAACAAAAGATTTTTAGTGTTTGGGGGGAACAAATCGAGTTTTATGCTATGGGGGAAGGTTTTACCTGGGAAACCCAAGATAGAGAAAGAGATATAGAGAAAGCCCAAGAAGCATGGCAAAAAGCCCTAACTTTTCTCGAAAATCCCCAATATCAATTAATTTTACTTGATGAGATCAATATCGCCCTTAAATTCGGCTATCTGGATATTCAGCAAGTTATCGCTGGTTTAGCCCAAAAACCCCCTAATTGTCACGTTATTCTCACTGGTAGAGGAGCTTTACCCGAATTAATCGAGATAGCGGATTTAGTCACGGAAATGAAGTTAATTAAACATCCCTTTCGTCAACAGGGAGTGAAAGCGCAACCCGGCATCGAATTTTAATTAACTACTGCTTAAGCGTTGTACCGTCTCTCCCGACAATAATCGATGAGTTTCGGCGAGAAGATAGGGAATTTTATCAGCGTGGGGACTAGCGGCTAAACAGGCAGTTAAATCGAGTTTTTCCACCTCTTTTGCCTGTTGACCGGGGAACCAATGACCCCCATTCCCCAAGAGATTGTATCTGGCCCTCGCAAAGTCAATCATATCGTAGGCGATAACAAGATTGCGTAACCAGAGGATAGAAGGAATATTGATGTGATTGGGGGTATTTTCCCAGCTAGGTAAACCCACAGACCAAGTTTTTACCCAATTATCGCCTAAACAGTTGATCATCTCCCCTTGCAATCTCTCGATAATTGCCGGTAAAATCTCCTCGGAGCGATCGAGTAAGGGTAAAGTTTTCAGGTGTTCATCAAAATCTCTGGCTCGCGCAGCACCGATACTAAGGGTATGGACGGCCGGATGACTGAGACAAAATAGGTCATTAAAAACCATCGGACTGAGAGGAGAACAGAGAGCCACGAGCTTAGGGGGAGGATTATAGAGATGGCCGCCCTTATCGGAGGGACTAATGATAAAAACCCCCATATCGTGCTGTTTTGCCGCTTCTATGGCCGGCCAGTTATTCTGAAAAATATAGTACCAGTGCAGATTGAGGTAATCGTAACAATTTGTTGCAATAGTCTTGACAATTACATCAGTTGGTGCATGGGTGGAGAAACCGATAAAACGAACTTTTCCCTGTTGCTGTAATTTTTTCGCCTCTTGCCAACAACCGCCCTCGGCCATAGTATCATCGAGAATTTCCTCGGTGTTGATGCCATGGATGCCCAACAAATCCACATAATCTAACCGTAAAAATTGCAGGGATTGCTCAAATTTACGGCGAAATTCCCGCACATCTTGACTAGGAGAAACTTTCGTCTGCACGATAATCTCATCTCTCGGTAGTTGCGGCAAAATTTTGCCCAATTGCATCTCGGAAGTGCCGTAACCCCTAGCGGTTTCGATGTGATTAATCCCCACTTCCAGAGATTTATTGATAATTGCCTCTAAATTGCCTTGATTCTCGTCGGGAATTTGCGACATTGGCACATCCTGCCACTGAAATTGATAGCGCATCCCCCCACAGGAAAACACTGGCATTTGTAGATTAGTGCGACCGAAACGACGATACTGCATATATTCAGTTATCAGTGGGAATTATGAATTATGAATTATGAATTATGAATTATGAAGTGGGGAGGTGGGGAGATGGGGTTTTAGGGTTTTGGGGTATTAGTTGAAACTTCCCTATTTCCCCATTCTCCCATTCCCTATCCCCTGTTCCCTGTTCCCTAAATTTAATCGGGTACAGTGAGAATTTCGACACCAGTTTCGGTGACGGCGATGGTGTGTTCAAATTGGGCCGAAAGTTTACCATCTTTAGTAATAGCAGTCCAACCGTCTTTTAAGACAATATGTTGCCAGGTTCCCTCATTAATCATTGGTTCAATGGTGAATACCATACCGGGGCGAATTTTTTTGCCCTTGCCGCGAGTGCCGTAGTGGGGAACCTGCGGACCGGTGTGAAAAACATTACTGATACCATGACCGACAAAATCTCTAACCACCGAGAATCCTTGGCCTTCCGCATATTCTTGGATAGCTGCGCCGATATCGCCGATTTTACCCCCCGGCTGCACTGCATCTATGCCTCTTTGCAGACATTCTCTGGTAACTTCCACTAACTTTTTAGCCAGGGGGGAGGGAGTACCGACAAAGAAAGTCTGGGAGGTATCGCCGTGATAACCCTCTAAAATCGGGGTGACATCGATGTTAATAATATCGCCATCTTTGAGGATTTGATCGGCGCTGGGGATGCCGTGACAGATAACCTCGTTAATGCTAGTACAGATGGACTTAGGAAAGCCGTGGTATCCTAGGGGCGCACTTTTGGCTCCATGGGCCCGAGTCCAACGTTCTGCCTCATCATTGATTTCTAGGGTACTTACCCCCGGTTTAACCATATCTGCCAGATGATCTAACAGTTTAGCCGCTAATCGTCCGGCTCGTCGCATTTTGTCAATTTCCCGCGGGGAGAGTAAGGTGATGGTATCGTTGCCCATGAATTATCCGACTGTTGAGAAAGATTCTTGTTACATTTCTTATCCTAGCAAAATCGGGCAGTCTTAGGGTTTAGGGTTTAGGGTGTAGGGTGTAGGGTGTGGGGTGTGGGGTGTAGGGTGTAGGGAGTGGGGTGTGGGGTGTAGGGTGTAGGGTGTAGGGTGTGGGGTGTAGGGTGTGGGGAGAATAAATAAAAATAATCTCCTGTCTCCTGACTACTGATAACTGATAACTGACTCCTGATAACTGATAAGTAGGTGGGTGGAATTAAATATAAAATGAACGTAGGTTGGGCTTCGGCCGTGAGCTCAGCCGAACGGTTGAAGCATGAAACCCAACGCCCGCATGGGTTACGCTACCGCTAACCCATCCTACAAATAATTGTGCCTACCTACTTAAGAGAAATTAACCGAATCTACCGGCTACATAATCGCGAGTTTGTTGATTAACTGCATCGGTGAAAATTTTCTGGGTGGTGTCAAATTCTACCAAACGACCGACGCGGGTTTCATCGGCATTAAAAAAGGCCGTGCGATCGGATACCCTAGAGGCCTGTTGCATATTATGGGTGACAATCACGATCGTGTATTGTTGCTTCAATTCATGGATTAATTCCTCGACTTTGAGGGTAGAAAGGGGGTCTAAGGCCGAACAAGGTTCATCCATTAATAATACTTTTGGTTTTACCGCCAAAGCGCGAGCAATACACAATCTTTGTTGTTGTCCTCCCGATAATCCTAAAGCAGATTTATTCAACAGATCTTTAACTTCATTCCAAAGAGCAGCCCCTTTTAAAGCTGATTCCACAATTGCATCTAATTCACTGCGACTAGCGGAACGATAAATTCTAATACCGTAGGCAATATTATCGTAAATACTAGCAGGAAAAGGGTTAGGGCGCTGAAACACCATACCCACCTGTCGCCGTAAGGTATGAAGGTTAACTTTGGGGGCGTAGATATCTTGGCCAAAAAACCTAACTTTGCCCTTAACTGTCACTTGTCCCTCTAATTCCCCGATGCGATTGAGGGCTTTTAAGAGAGTGGATTTACCACAACCGGAGGGGCCGATCATGGCGGTTACTTGCCTTTGCGGGATTTCTAAAGAAACACCTTCCAGGGCTTTTTTACTACCATAGAAAAAGCTAATATTTTCGACTTCGATCGCCGAATTAGCTAGAGAAGTAGGACTGTTCATGAGAGAGGAATCGATCATAAGAAAAATGCTTAATTTGAGCGTTTACGAGTGACAAAACGGGAGAGAAGGCTAGTAATTAAAACTAAGATAATTAGGACTAAAGAAGCTGTCCAAGCCAGGGAATTTTGTTCAGGAAAGGGGGAACTAGCATAGTTATAAATCAACACCGTTAAAGCCGGTGTGGGCGACCAAAGACTTTCTTGCCAAAATTGACTAAATAAAGCCGTAAACATTAAAGGGGCGGTTTCTCCAGCGGCCCGGGCCACCGCTAATAATATCCCGGTCATAATCGGTGCGATCGCTGCTGGTAGGACAATGCGAAATACCGTATCGAAACGGGAACCCCCCAAAGCGGAGGAACCGAGACGGTAGGACATAGGTATTAGTTTTAGTGCCTCTTCCGTGGTTAAAGCGATGATGGGCAACATAATCACCCCCAAAGCAAAGGCCCCCGCTACGGCGGAAAATTGTTTGGTAGTTAACACCAAAACCCCGAAGGAAAACACCCCGACAATAACGGAAGGGGTACTACTCAACACCACGATCGCAAAGCGCAGAATACCGCCAATTTTGGAACCCCGAGCGAATTCCGAGAGAAAAACCCCGGTGAGAATCCCCAGAGGTATGCTGCCGAGGGATGCTAAACCGACCATGGTTAAAGTACCCACGATCGCATTAGCGAAACCGTTGGGAACACTGGGATCGGAGCCAACTGGGGCGGGTAAAGAGGTGAAAACTTGCCAATTGAATCCGGGTAAACCTTCTTTGACAATTTGAAAAAGGATGGCAAATAAAGGCAGAATGGCGATGGCACTAAGAGCGATCGCTAAACCCGTGAGACCGTTGGTAAAAAAATGTCGCCACGGTGACAGGGGTTGCTGTAAATCTTCTTCGGGAAAAGCTCCTTGATTCATAAAATTAACGATTGCGGTTGATAAATTGTACTAATAAAGCTGCTACACTATTGACAGCTAAGGTAATAACAAATAGAATCAAAGCTAGATACATCAAGGCTCCGATGTGGATTTTTTCAAAAGCTTCTGGGAAGGTATTGGCTAGTACAGCAGGAATAGTATAACCGGGGGCCAAGAGGGAGGGAGTAATAATCGAGGAGTTACCGATTACCATGGCTACCGCCATAGTTTCCCCTAAAGCGCGCCCTAAACCGAGGATAATCGCCCCGATAATGCCAGAACTGGCCGCCGGCAACAACACGCGCCAGATGGTTTCCCAACGAGTGGCACCTAGGGCCATGGAGGCGCTGCGTAATTCGGGGGGGACGGTAAGCAACACATCGCGACTGATAGCGGAAATAGTCGGCACGATCATGATGGCCAGGATCACACCGGCGATCAGCATACTTGGTCCCAAAGGTTGGGTATTAAACAAAGGGAACCAAGCAAAATTTTGAAATAACCATTCTTGCAGGGGTTTAAGCACGGGAATTAGCACGAAAATCCCCCATAACCCGATAATTACACTAGGAATCGAGGCAATTAATTCCACCAGAAAACCGATGGGATAACGGACACTTGCCGGCAAATAATTCTCGCTAGTGGTTAAAGCAACGGCAACACTGAGGGGAATAGCTAATAAAAGAGCCAGAATCGAGGAAACGATCGAACCGAAAATAAAGGGTAAACCACCAAATTTGAGGACGTTCACATCCCAAGTGGTTCCCCAGAGAAATCCCCAACCGAATTCATTGATCGCCGGCCGCGCATCCTGAAAAACAATCCAGGCCATCCAGAGCAGAAAAATTAAACCAGAGGCGGCACAAATCCAGACTAAGACTGTAAAAATGCGATTGAATAAACCCGCAGTGCCGGGGTTTTCGTTAAGATTGGCCGCCGAGACAGCCAAGGACTCGACGGATTCAGAAAAATTGGCCATAAGATAGAGAGCGATTACCACTTATCAGTTGTTTAAAACGCAACTGTAGGGGCTGAACAATGTTCAGCCCACAGAAAAGAAATACTTGCAGTTATTAGTTATGGACTTAACCGGTAACTTTTTTCCATCTTACTGGAAAGCGGTGACAATCAAGCCTAAACTAATACAAAAGTATTTATTTAATTTTGTTAACTTCGGCTAAAACTTTTTGAGTCACCGATTGGGGAATCCGGGTAAATTCCAATTGATTGTTAATACCTTGACCAGTGGTCAGAATCCAAGTCAACAGTCTTTTAATTTCTGCCGCTTTTTTGTTATCAGCGTAGTCTTTCGGTACTAATAACCAAGTAATCCCGACGATCGGATAACCACTGCTCGGATCGTCCATATTAGCGGTAAAATCGGCGTTAAATTTGATCCCTTCCATCGCCTTGTTAGCTTGAGCGAGACTGGGTTCGACAAATTGACCAGCTTTATTCTGAACTTTAGCAGTTCTCATGGTTGCCCCTTCATTTTTGCGGGCAAAGGTATCTTGAACGTAACCGATCGAGCCTTCTGTTTGTTTAACCAGGGCCGCCACACCATCATTTTTCGGTCCTTTGAGAACGGTAAAACCCCAGTTAGGTTCTTTGCTGGTTCCCACCTTACTTTTGAAGGAAGGACTAATCGCACTCAGGTGAGAGGTAAAAATCTCGGTAGTACCGCTACCATCGGCTCTAACCACCACTTTAATGGGTTGGTTGGGAAGTTTCGGATCCACTTGTCTCCAGTTAGTGATCTCGCCACTGAAGATTTTACCGAGGTTAGCCCTGGAAATTTGCAGGTTATTTACCCCAGGCAAATTATAAACCACGGCGACGGCTCCCCCGGCGGTGGGAACTAGCAGTAAACCGTTTTTCATCTGGCCTTTTTCCGAGGAGGAAGGAGCGGCATCGGAAGCCCCAAAATCGACGGTTCCAGCGATAAATTGCCGGACACCAGCACCGCTACCGACGGAATTATAGTTAACGGTGACACCGGTGGCGTTTTTATAGTCGGCAAAATAACGCTGGTATAGGGGCGCGGGAAAGGAGGCTCCTGCACCGTTCAGGGTTTGGGCGAAAGCTTCTCCCATCGTCCCTGCTAAGGCCGCTGCCGTGGCGAAGGAGACAGCACACACACGAGTTAGGGTAGCAGTTGAGAATATCATAAATTTTCCGGTTGAAGAATCCTGCACAATTGGAGAAAGTTGAACTTTCTTCAAGATATAGTTTAAGGCACAAATATTACTTTTAAATCTATAAATATTGGAGATTTTTTTGGGTTAAGATTCGGTAAAATTTTGGTTAAGTTTAATTTAAAAAATTCACAGCTTTTAGCAACAATTTAGATCGATTAAGACCAAAATCCATTGTATCTATTCGAGGATGAAATCTTAATTTAAAGCATCTTTTGGGGAGAAATTGCCCGGACAAAGCTTTTTATCTAGGGTTTGCTGAATAAATCTAAAAACCTTGTTGGGTAAAACTTTTAGACTTTACACCCCACACCCCACACCCCACACCCTGCCCCCACGAAAAACTTTTTCAGCAGACCCTATCTAGGTGTGTCAAGGCAAACAGGGCCACCGCTGCTTTTCGCTACTGTTAAGTTTGTTATCTTTTTGGTGGAGTTTTAGCATTAAATCAATTTTTTTTGAAATGATGGAGATAGATTTTTCTGACTCCCAGAAAAGCAAGGGGATGGATAAATGCTGATAAATCTCGATAAATTGCTCAAAAAGGCTCTGATTTTTGTTAGTGCTGGTGTTTTAGTTGCTTGCGCTCCCGTTGACTCCCAATCAAATAAATCAATTATTATTGATGGGTCTAGCACCGTTTACCCGATCACCAAGGCTGTCGCCGATGAATACAAAAAACAAAAACAGCCGTCTGCGGATATAAGCGTCAACTTTTCGGGTACTACTGGCGGATTTCGGCAGTTTTGCGCTGGAAAAACCGATATTAGCAATGCTTCGCGACCGATTCGCAGCGATGAGATCGAAGCCTGTAATCGGAATAACATTAGATTTATCGAATTGCCGATCGCCTTTGACGCACTCACCATCGCAGTCAATAAAGAAAACAATTGGATTGACAGCATCACTTTAGAGGAATTAAAAAAAATCTGGGAACCTGCGGCCCAGGGTAAAATTACCAAGTGGAGTCAGGTGCGATCGGGATTGCCGGATAAACCTCTCAATCTCTTTGGTGCGGGCAAAGATTCGGGAACTTTCGATTATTTTACGGAAGCGGTGGTAGGAGAAGAAGATGTTAGCCGCAGCGATTACGTTGCCAGTGAAGATGATGACACTTTAATCCAAGGAGTTAGTCAAGATGCCAACGCCCTGGGATATTTTGGTCTAGCTTACTACGAAAAACAAGCGGCGAACTTAAAAGCCTTAGCAATAGACAGTGGTAAAGGGGCTGTTTTGCCCTCCCGGGAAACGGTGCTACAATCCACCTATCAACCCTTAGCCCGTCCTTTATTTATCTACGTTAACGCCCAAAAAGCCCAGTCTAATAAGGATTTACAGCGTTTTGTCGAGTATTATCTCAGTCAAGCTCAAAATATCGTTCAAGAGGTCGGTTATATTCCCCTGAGCGGTGAGCATTATCATTTAGCCAAGGTCACTTTCTTTAACGGGGAAGCGGGAACAGTTTTCGGGGGACACTCAAAATTCGATGTGACTTTAGCCGAATTACTACGCCAGAAAGCCAAGTTTTAGAAACTTAAAATAGGGTGAGATTAACTCACCCTATCAACTTTTATTTTAGCTATTATTGCTGTGATCTTAACCAAAACGACCGCTAACATAATCTCTAGTGGACTCTTGAGCGGGATTTTGAAAGATAACCTCTGTGCGATCATATTCCACTAAATAACCTACTTTACCGCCTTTTGGGGTCGGTTCAGCATTATAAAAAGCCGTTAAATCAGAAACCCGCGACGCTTGTTGCATATTATGAGTAACAATAACTATAGTATATTGGGTTTTTAATTCGTGAATTAATTCCTCAATTTTTAGGGTAGAAATTGGATCGAGTGCCGCACAGGGTTCATCCATTAAAACAACTTCCGGTTTAACCGCAATAGCGCGAGCAATACATAACCTTTGTTGTTGTCCCCCCGATAAAGCTAAACCACTTTCTTTGAGTTTATCTTTAACATCATCCCAGAGAACGGCTTTTTTTAAAGATTCTTCCACTAATTGATCCATATCACCGATGTAACCATTTAATCGCGCCCCAAAAGCGATATTTTCATAGATAGATTTAGGGAAAGGATTCGGTTTTTGAAACACCATACCGATGCGACTGCGTAACCCGATAGGATTAACGGAATTACCATAAATATCTTGGCCGCGAAAGGTAACTTTTCCCTCAATTTTGGCACTTTTAACCAGATCATTCATGCGATTAAAACAGCGTAAAACTGTACTTTTCCCGCAGCCAGAGGGACCGATAAAAGCGATCACTTTTTTCTCAGGAATATCAAGGTTAACATCACGAACAGCGAGATTAGAACCATAGTAAACATTTAAGTTTTTGGTTCTCAAAACCGCATCGGTGACAACATCGGTACTATACATAATCTTTAAAAAAAAAGAGATGAGTGTTTTTTTAGTGACTGGTAAACAGTAATCGGTAATCAGTGAAAAGAAAACTCCCAACTTGCCACTTCATACTGTTCACTGAAAACTCACATCTGATAACTGATAACTGATAACTGATAACTGATAACTGATTTAGCCAAAACGTCCACTAACATAATCTTTAGTTGCTTTTTCTTGAGGATCACTAAAGATTTTATCCGTATGATCAAACTCAACTAGATAACCGATTTTGCCACCTTTATCGGTGGGTTCAGCGTTATAAAAAGCCGTTAAATCCGCTACTCTGGTGGCTTGTTGCATATTGTGAGTAACAATAATAATTGTATAACGTTCTTTTAATTCGTGCATTAATTCCTCAACTTTTAAAGTTGAAATTGGATCGAGTGCCGAACAGGGTTCATCCATTAATAATACTTCTGGTTGAGCGGCAATAGTGCGAGCAATACATAATCTTTGTTGTTGTCCCCCCGATAGGGAAAAACCGCTTTCTTTCAGTTTATCTTTTACTTCTTCCCAGAGAGCAGCCCGACGCAAGGAAGTTTCTACTAATTCATCTAAATCGCCTTTATAACCATTTAATCGCGCTCCGTAAACCACATTATCATAGATGGATTTGGGAAAAGGATTAGGGCGCTGGAACACCATACCGATGTATTTTCTGACTTCGACAGGATCCACCTCTTGAGAGTAAATATCTTGGTTATGATAAAAAACTTTGCCGTCAATACGAAAACCGTGAATTAAATCATTGAGACGATTAAAACACCTGAGAATGGTACTTTTTCCACAGCCAGAGGGTCCGATAAAAGCGGTGACTCTATTTTTGGGAATATCGATCGAAACGTCCCGCACTGCTCGATAATTACCATAGTAAATATTAGCCTTATCCACCTTTAAAACGGTTGCAGTTGATTGGGTAGTGCGATTAGTTAGCATAAATTATTTACCTTGAATTTGGATAATTGAGGAATCAGAAAGATAGGTAGATTTTTAGTTAAATATCCCTTTTTACTTTTTCCTTGACTTAATAGGTTTTCTGGCGCGTGGCTAAACGGGATAAAATGTTAGTTACCAACACCAAAAGCACCAGAATTAAAGCACCTGCCCAAGCTAATTGCTGTTGGGGGGCAAAAGGGGCAGTAGCAAAGTTGAAAACTAGGACCGAAAGGGTGGCAATCGGTTCAAAGACACCCCGGGGCCAAAAGTTAGAGAATAATGCCGTAAAAATTAAAGAGGCGGTTTCTCCAGCCGCCCTAGCAATTGCTAAAGTAACACCGGTCAAAATAGCGGGAACTGCCGCAGGAAGGACGATTTTTAGGACGGTTTGGTAGTTATAAGCCCCTAAACCCATGGCCGCCCAGCGGATGTCTTGGGGAACGATTTTTAAAGCCTCATCGGTGGTTCTAATAATAGTGGGTAACATTAACACCGCTAAACCGATCGAACCGGCAAGGGCAGAAAAGCCTAAAAGGGCTGTTCCTTCGCCAAATAATGGCGCAACTAGCAAACCGTAGGCGAAAACCCCGACAATAATCGAAGGGACACCCGCTAAAACGTTGGTAGCAAAGCGCACACCCTGGGCAAGTTTGTTATCACCGCTAAATTCCGAGAGATAAACCGCCGCTAAAACGCCGATGGGAACTGCGATCGCCGTAGCCAGGGCAACAACGATAATTGTCCCTAAAATGGCGTTAGCGATGCCTCCCCCTCCTAACCCCGGCGGTGGCGGTAATTTGGTAAAGAGATTGGCGTTTAAACTGCCCACCCCTTGCACAAAAACGAAGCCTAGGACGGCAAAAAGAGGAATAATCGTCACTGCTAAACATAAACCCGAAATTACGGTCATAATTGTCCCCAATAGCGATCGAGGACTACCCGGTTTCTTTTTGAGATTATTGCCTAAATTCGCACTATCCATATCAGTTATCAGTGGGAATTATGAATTATGAATTATGAATTATGAAGTGGGGGAGTGGGGAGAAAAAAGATGCCTTCTGCCTTCTGACGGCTTAATACTTAGCTTTGACGCGATTAACGATTAATTCGGCGAAGATATTGACTACTAGGGTCAAAACCAAGAGAACAAAACCAGCATACATTAAAGCTGATACTTGCATTCCCGATGCTTCGGCGAATTGATTAGCCAATAAGGAAGCGATCGTGTTAGCGGGGGCGAGAATAGAGGCACTAATGCGGTTAGAATTGCCGATAATCATCGTTACTGCCATGGTTTCCCCTAAAGCACGCCCTAAAGCTAACATAATCCCCCCGACAATCCCGGAAAAAGCGGCGGGAATTAATACCCGAAAAATCGTTTCCCAACGGGTGGCCCCCAAGCCTAGGGAAGCTTGCCTTAGATCCGGCGGTAAAGCGGCCAAAGAGTCGCGAGAGATAGCGATAATAATCGGCAGGATCATAATTGCTAAAATAACCCCCGCCGGTAACATCCCTGGACCCCCTAAAGGAGTACTAAACAGAGGAATCCAACTAAAATTAGCATTTAACCAGTTACCAAGGGGTCTGAGGATAGGAATCAATACAAAGATACCCCATAATCCGTAAACAACACTGGGAATAGCGGCCAAAAGTTGTACGAGAAAAACCAAAATTGTCCGCGCATTTAAGGGAATAAAATCTTCGCTTAAAAAAATGGCTGAACCGATACCGAGGGGAACAGCAATCAGGAGGGCAATCAGAGAACTAACGAGAGTTCCGTAGATAACGGGCAGAACTCCGAATTCTTCCCGACCGCGCACGGGATTCCAAGCACTACTGGTCAAAAATCCCAGACCAAAGGTTTGAATCGCCGGTAAGGCCCGAATAAAAATAACTAGGGCAATTAGGAGCAAAATCAGCCCAATAGCGATGGCAAAGGCAGTGGTTAATCCGACAAAGCCTTTATCGAGGATTTTTTCCGATTCTGGACGTTCTTTAAAATTTGAGTCGGGTGGAACTGTGGGCGCACTCATGATTAGGGTTTAAATCCAGCTAGTTTGCGGTAGCTAAGGGAGAAATTGGCCTTTCTCCACTATTATTGTAACTTTGAATACATTTTTTCGGCTACTAATCCACATTGATTGTGTAATCGGGATAGATGACATCGGCAGCGGCGGCTACTCGTTCCCGGACGTTTTTCGGTAGGGGAATATAACCAAGGGCGGCGGACTGTTCCTGTCCCTGATTGAGTCCAAATTCGATCATCGCCTCCATAGCTAAAGCTTTTTGGGGATCGTTGTATTTTTTATAAACCAACATCCAAGTGTAGGTGACAATGGGATAGGAATTTTCCCCCGGGGGATCAACGATAAAAGCCCGCAGATTTTCGGGTAATTCCACCGTGGCTAAGGTTGCAGCGGCGTTGGTTTCATCGGGATTGACAAATTTACCCGCCTGATTTTGCAGGGCGGCCATCGGCAGGTTATTATTTTTAGCGAAACCGTACTCGATATAGCCGATCGAGCCTTGATTTTGTTGAATTAGGGCAGTTACGCCTTCATTTCCTCTACCGCCGAGAAATTTACCTTTTTTGGTCGGCCATTGTACGGCTTTTCCTTCCCCGATGCTTTTTTTCCATTCGGGACTAACGGCGCTTAAAAACTTAGTAAAAACCCCCGTTGTTCCGCTACCGTCTGCCCGGTGAACTACGGTAATTTCTTCATCGGGTAGTTTTAAATCGGGGTTATCGGCGGCGATTTTGGCATCGTTCCAACGGGTAATCGTGCCTAAAAAGATGCCTATATATGCTTCCCTACTTAGTTTCAGCCCTTCTACTCCGGGCAAATTATAAGCCATAACGATGCTTCCCGCCGTCATCGGTAGCAGTAAAACCCCGCGGCTAACTCTGGCCATATCCTCGTCACTCATGGCCACATCGGAAGCGCCAAAATCGATCGTACCTTGAATAAATTGTTCGACTCCCGCCCCGCTACCGGTAGATTGATAGTTAATTAGCAGTTTAGAAAATATTTGATTAATGGTGACAAACCAGTTTTGATATAGGGGTGCAGGAAAAGAAGCGCCCGCACCATTGAGGGCGACCTCTCCTTGTAGAGGAACCTGGGCGATTCTATTGCTTCCCTCTCCGCTAGTTCCTGCCGTATCGCCGCCCCCACAAGCGGTTAAAGTCGCTGTTAAAGTGGCTATGGATAAGGCTGTTAGTAAATGGGTTCTGTTTTTGTTGAGCATAGGATTAATTTTGATCCGTAAACTGCCTTAAATCTTACGCTAAAGTTTACCACGGATTGGTAAAGAATAGGTTAAGAAGTGAATAAAAAAACATAATCTATTGTCAAGAAAAGTTTTCTCGATAACTAGACAAAAATCTCAACTTCTTTTACTATTTATTTTGACTAAACATTAGTTTTAAGTAGGGAGGCACAATTATTTGTAGGATGGGTTAGCGGTAGCGTAACCCATGCGGGCGTTGGGTTTCATGCTTCAACCCAACCTACGTTCTTCTTTTACTATTTATTTTGACTAAACATTAGTTTTAAGTCGCGGGTAAATCCGCTGACTTTTCCAGTTTAGATTAGTTTTTTCTCTTTCCCTATCATTGTAGTGACGTAAAAACAACAAAGAAAAGATTAAGGTTTTTAGTCATCATCCCTCAGCTTTTTTCTCCCCACTACCCCACTACCCCACTACCCCACTGATAACTGAAAAGTCTCCCCAATACCCGTTTTTACTTTCTCCTTTTTACACCTATGCTAGAAATCTTTACTCAGCTATCTCGTCCCACCAAAGTAGTGGCAATTGTCCTGGGTACTGCCCTAATTTTACCCGCCTGTGTCAATATTTCCACTCAAGACCTAAAACCGATTAAAATCGATGGTTCGAGTACCGTAGCACCAATTACCGATAAAGTTCTCGAAGATTTTAAAGCTAATACCCCTAACAAAGCTTTAGCTGATGTTAAAATTGACGCTAATATTTCAGGAACTGGCGGCGGTTTTAGAAAATTTTGTGCGGGAGAAACCGATATTAATAATGCTTCTCGGCCGATTTCTGTGGAAGAATTAAAAGAATGTGATGCTAATAAGGTAAGATTTATTGAACTACCGATCGCTTTTGATGCTTTAACCGTGGTAGTCAATCCCCAAAATGACTGGGTTGATGATATTTCCACCACAGAATTAAGAACTATTTGGGAACCAGCAGCCGAGAATAAAATCAAACGTTGGAATCAAATTAATCCCGCTTGGCCCGACCGAACGATTACCCTTCATGGGCCAGGTAAAGATTCTGGAACCTACGATTTTTTTAGTGAGGTAATTAACGGCAAAGATGCCAGTCGTGGGGACGTTAATTTTAGTGAAGATGACCAAGCTTTAGTTAATGCCGTCAGTCAAGATGCCAACGCTTTGGGATATTTTGGCCACGCTTATTATGAACAAAATCGGGATAAATTAAAAGCTTTAAAAGTTAACGGTATTGAACCAACTCGCGGCAATGTCGAGGATAGTAAATATCAGCCTTTATCTCGTCCTTTGTTTATTTATGTTAATGCCCAAAAAGCCCAAGAGAATCCCGCTTTAGAGAAATTTGTCGAATATTATCTCGATCGAGTTCCCAATTTATTAGATACTATTGGTTATATTCCCTTGCCCGATGAGGCCTATCATTTGGCACGGGTACAGTTGCAAAAATTTGAGGTAGGAACGGTTTTTGAGGGCAGACCCCAACCCAATTTAACCATCGGGGAATTACTTCGTAAACAAGCTCAATTTAAAGCTAAGTAACGATTCCCATCTCATACTAAATCCCTTGAGTATAGGCTACATATCAGGAGAGGCACTTCTGCAAGGGGAGTGACTCTTAAATTATTACAGATGTGTCAGCGGCTGCGTGTAAGCATCCCACCGAAAAACTAATGCGCTCCGGGGTTTGGGGGCGGCGCCACGCCCCCAACGGGGGGTTTGGGTAGGGTTGATTCATGAATCAACCCTACTATGAATCAACCCTACCCATTCAGCGTATCGAGAAACTTGCTAATTAACCTTTCGGTGTCGCCCCAAATTGTTCGATGAGGATAGAAGTTAACAGCGATTTTAGATCTTCACAGGGAATCCCTTTTTGTACACAGCTGCCCAGGTGGGCATCTTTACCCACTTTACCCCCCATGTAGAGGTCAACTCCCTCCACGGTTTTGCCGTCTTTGCGAGCTTTTGTCCCCATCAAACCGATATCGGCCACTTGGGGTTGTCCGCAGGAGTTAGGGCAACCGGTCCAGTGCATACGCACACCCCGGGGAATATTTAATTCGGCATCTAACTGACGAATCAAGTCCACAGCCTTATTTTTGGTTTCAATCAGGGCAAAATTGCAGAATTGCGCCCCCGTGCAAGAAACGAGCGCTCGTTGTAAAGGAGTGGGATTGGGGGTAAACTTAGCCAGTAAAGGCTCGGTTAAAAGAGTTGGCATATTTTCAGCCGCTATATTGGGAATAATCACGTTTTGTTCCACGGTTAAACGCAATTCTCCGCTGCCATACACTTCGGCAATCCGGGCTAAATCTAACATATCATCGGCAAATAGACGGCCAACGGGAACACAAAGACCGATATAGCTCAATCCCTCCTGTTTTTGGGGAAAAACTCCTAAATGATCTCGTTTTTCCCAGTCAATAGCGTCTTTTTCCGCTGCCGTTGCCAAGGGATAACCTAGGTGATTAGCCACCCGCGTGCGGAATTCCTCAATTCCCCACTCATCAATTAACCACATTAAACGGGATTTTTGACGATTGGCGCGTAATCCGTTATCGCGGTAAACTTCTAAAATCCCTCGGCATAAATCCACCACTTCCTGATTCGGTCTCACCCAAACATTCATAGGAATTGCCGCTTCACAGCGTTTAGCCGAGAAAAAGCCACCTACCACAACATTAAAGCCTAATTCTCCCTCTTTATAGGCAGGAACAAAGGCAATATCGTTAATTTCCGCATGAACCGAGTTATCCCGGCCCCCCTCGATGGCAATATTAAATTTGCGGGGCAGATTGCTAAATTGATAATTACCTTGACCGTAGTTGGTAATCATATCTTGGACTTTTTGGACTAATTCCCTGGTGTCAATTAATTCATCCGCATCTAGTCCCGCCATGGGTGAACCGGTAATATTTCTGACATTATCCATGCCCGATTGTACCGAAGTCATACCCACGGATTTTAGTCGTTGGAAAATATCAGGAATATCTTCGATACGAATACCGCGTAATTGTAAGTTCTGACGAGTAGTAATATCGGCATTGCCATCATCGCCGTAACGCTGCACGATTTCCCCTAAAACGCGCATTTGCTCACTGCTAATAATGCCGTTAGGAACCCGTAAACGCATCATGAATTTACCCGGGGTGACGGGACGATAAAAAACCCCCACCCATTTTAAGCGATGTTCTAAATCGGTTTTATCCATCGCTTCCCAACCGATTTGGGCAAAATGATCCAGTTCATCTTTAATGGCTAATCCGTCTTTTTCGGCTTTAAATTTCTCGAATTTATTGAGAGTCGTTCCATCTTTTTCAGGTGCTTGTACCACGAATCTATCTCCTTCTGGTTTGTGAGTGTAATTGTTCTAGTTGGTGGGGGTTAGAAATGAAGAAATCGCGATTTAACAATAAGTATTCTGTAAAATACTGTCGTCATTAGCAAAAATTTAGTAATTTACCTAGTCTCTATTTGTTATTTAATTCGTTTTAACTTGGGTGATTTTGTATTGTTTGTAACAGAAATTCGCTCACCATCGTGTTTAAGCATTTATATCATGCAGTAAGTGCATTGAGATGGGGTGTGGGGGGAAGGGAGCAGGGAATTTTCCTAAGCGAGAAACTTAACCAACTCCTCTAATTTTTGCCAAGCTAACCCACTGGCTAAAATGTCGCGAGCGAGGGCGAAACCGGCAGCATGGTCGCCAAAAGTGACCTTTTCTGCCACCTGTAGGGCAAGAGAGGCATTAATCGCCACAGCATCCCGTTGAGGCGGCGTTCCCCCCCCTTGCAGGACATTTTTGAGGATTTCGGCATTTTCTGGCACTTCCCCGCCTTTAAGGGCATTTAAACTGGCTCTGGGGATAGCAATTGACAAGGGATCGATCGCCGCAGAAATCACCTCGCCATTATTTAATAAAGCCATATCGGTCAGATCTCCTAACCCCACCTCGTCGAGTTTTTCCCGGCCGTGAACAATAATCGCCTTTGGGATTCCCATTTGTGCTAAAGCTGTGGCCATGGGGGTGAGAAATTGCTGGTCATAAACCCCGATAACTTGACCTGTGGGACGGAGAGGATTAACTAGAGGACCCAGAAGATTAAAAACCGTGCGAACTTTCAGGGTTTTGCGGAGATTAGCCACACTTTTCAGGGCTGGATGCCAACCGGGGGCAAAAAGAAAGGTCACTCCCACCCCATCTAAAGCCGCCGCCACCTTCTCGCTAGGGGCGCTCAAATTAACCCCAAGATATTCTAAAACATCGGCCGAACCGACTTTACTGGAGGCGGAGCGATTGCCGTGTTTAGCCACTTTTACGCCCCCGGCGGCCGCCACAAAGGCCACGGCAGTGGAAATATTAAAGGTTGAAGCCCCGTCACCGCCGGTGCCACAGGTATCGATAACGGGAGTGGTATGGGGTTTAGGGTCTTCTAAGCGAGATTGTTGCCGTAAAACTCCGGCCATTCCCGCTAATTCGGCGGCCGAGACTCCTTTTGCTTGCAAAGCCGCTAAAATCGCCCCCGATAAAACTTCCGGAATCTGGCCGTTTAACCATCCGGTCATTAATTCTTCAGCTTGGTTAAGGGAAAGGGATTTTTGATCGAGTAGTTGCTGCAGTAGGTTTGGCCAGTCTTGAGTGGTCATCGCTGTTCCATTGCTGTGGGGATGGGGCGATATACTATCATAGCGGTTTGTCTGGAGAATCGATCGCTCCTAGTAAGTAGCTGGTTATAATTAAATTAAAAATGAATTTTAGGTTCGATCCCCCCTGCCCCCCTTAATCCCCCCTTAATAAGGGGGGTGCCGATCCCCCCTTAATCCCCCCTTGATAAGGGGGGCATCTGATAACTTTTAACGCCTACCTACTTAATTTTTACTTTAAATCGAGCAAACCCTGTTCTTTTAACTTAGGATTAAAACGAATTTCCATCTGTACTCCCCGTTTTTCTAGAGTTGATAAAACATCGTTTTCTACTCGTCTGGATACCTGTTTTAATAACTTGATTTGCCCTACTTCGTCAGCACTTTGATAAATTTCTTTTTCTGTCTCAGTCATGGCTAATTTAGCATCAATTGGTTCTGTCCAGAGTTTTTCATTGTCGATTACTGCCTGACTTTCTCTTAGCCAAGCTTGTTTAATCGATTCGAGAATAGTCCGATTGGGACGCTCAATCAACTGGATTTTTAGCCAATAACAAGCTTGGGGCCGTCGGGCAAGATGTTGTTTTAAACTGAGATAAATATCACGAGAATAGCCGACAAAATCTAGGACTTGCTCTCGATTAAAAATGGCATAAACCCCGATTTTTCCCTGGAAATCAGCAGAGATATTACCCGTGGTATCTAGGTAGGGAATATATTCTAATTGTTGGAGATTAGCAAAAGTATCAGGCTCATTCATAATTAATCGTCGCTCATTGGTTGGAGATAGCTAAATTATACCTAAGTAAGTAGTTATAATTAAATTGAAGATAGATTTTGCCTCTGATCCCCCCTTAGTCCCCCCTTGATAAGGGTAGGGTCGTTTCATTCTCTCTTATGTCATTCTCTAAAATCCTTATCTGGCAACGTTTTTAGTCGATTTCTCGGAAATACATAGCTGAAAATTTGTCAAAACGTCGTGCTTTGTAGGTTGATTCATGAATCAACCTACTATGAGAGCAAAAACCTGTACTTCCCTGCTCCCTAGCTTACCTCATAAGCGATTAAGGGTAGCAAAAAAAGAATTAGATTCGGAGAATGAATCAGTCCTACCTTGATAAGGGGGGTATCTGACAACTTTTAACACCTACCTACCTAAGTTTGAATTTTATATTGCGGGCTGTGGCTAACCTAGTATGGTAAACTAACAGTTGCCCTGCCGTTAGTCGCAGGGAACAATAAGCAAGTGAGCATAGCTGAGGTTCCTCCGTATGGATATCTTTCAGGAGTACGGTATTGAGTACCTGTACCACATGACTTATATAAATAACCTTACCTCTATCATTACGAATGGATTGTTGTCACATAATGAAGCCTATAGGAGAGGATTAATAGAAGTAGATATTTCTGATCCAGATGTTCAAGATAGAAGAGCTAATCGAAAAATTGACGAAATACCACTACATGAATATGTCCCGCTGTATTTTTCACCCAGAAATCCAATGCTGTATAGTAGGAAACAGCATCAAGATGACATTGTTATTTTGGGAATTGAGCCACAACTTTTATTAGAAACAAATGTTATCTTTTCTGATGGAAATGCAGCGGCAGGGGAGACTCGGTTCTATCGGGGTGCGCAAATGCTTAACCAGTTGCCGTGGAATGTAATCTGGGCGCAATACTGGAATGATTTCGAAGATGGCAAGCGCATGAAGTGTGCAGAGATACTTGTTTACCCGACGGTAGCGCCCAATAGGATCAAAGCAGTATTTTGCCGTTCCCAGAAGCACAGCAACGTTATCCTTGCAGCTATACAGAGAACTGATATTATAGGAATGGTAGGTCCAGGTTTATATTTCTAGTCATGCTACATTACACAGATACCACAGTTTTCAATGTCAACACGCAAACGATTGTTAACACAGTTAACTGCGTTGGTGTAATGGGTGCTGGCTTGGCTCTAGAGTTTCAGCTAAGATTTCCAGAAATGGAAAAAGACTATGTAGAGCGATGCAGGAAAAAAGAGGTTAAAACTGGAAAGCCTTATCTTTACAGAAATTATGGGAATGTTTGGATTCTTAACTTCCCGACAAAGGATCACTGGAAGTATCCCTCTAAAATTGAATGGATAGATGAGGGACTTAAGTATTTTTCCATTAACTATCAGAAAGGCGGCATTACTTCGATCGCTTTTCCTAAGTTGGGATGTAGTCATGGTGGACTTGATTGGGGTGATGTATCCCCTTTGATGGAAAAATATCTGGGAAACCTCGATATTGATGTATTTATTTGTTTAGATCAAGAAAAGGAAGCAACGGGTGTAGAGGGTTCAATGGTTAGTTTGGTCAATAATATTGAGAGCTTTGGATGGGATAAAGAACTTAATCTCAGAGCTGATATCAGAAAAAAAATAATTCATGCCTTACCAATTAGAAGATTTCGAGAGTTAGGAAAAATTGAAGGTGTTGGTAAGCAGACATATAATGATATGTTTAGCTTCTTATATCAATCCGTAAAGAAATTTGAGTTTGAGAAAGATAAGCCTAAATCTGCTAATACATTGCAACTTCAGATTCTGGACACAATTACTGAAGAAGAGAACTGGCAAGAATCTACCAATCAGTTAAGTTCTCAATTAGAAGCAGTAGGTTTTTATGAAGAACGCACTGAGATAAACACTACTCTTACTACAGAGGAGAATCTAGGGGCTTCTGCAAGTCAGTCAAGTTCTCCGTTACAAGCGGCATCTACTACTGAAGAACAGAGAATTATGGGTGCTTCTTGCAATGAAAATTATGATGCTTTCCTGATAATTCTGCCCTATATAGAACAAGCACTTAGTACAGAGCGCACAAAAGATGAAATTTCTGAAATGTTTAAGCTTCCTAAAAAGTTGGTAGGTGAGTGGTTGGAAGCGGCAGAAAAACTTGGTAAAGTTAAAAAGCTTACACGTCCTGTTAGGTATGTTGCCACATCGAATCAGTTGCAACGGCAATTAGAGTATGAGTTTGCGGTATAAGCTGTAAACAGGCTAATAACCGTGTTGCATAAGCTGTTAACTATCTATCTAAATTAATCGTTTACCGCAATATCAAATTGAGACAGATTCTGTTAAAACGACAGGTTGCGTCAACTGTGATGAATCGATCAAATTCCGATTCTGGAAGGGTAAGAAGTTGACCATTTTTGACAAGAGGCACTAGGAGCAAGTGTTAGTAAAATTAATCTTGATCAACTGCTTGCCCTTTAAAATTGTACCAAAAAGTTTTAGGCTAAATTAGTCCCCAAAAATGATCAATTCTCAATGCCTACTGCTTCTCTTAACGAAATTGTTCACGCGGCCCTCAGTGGTCAAGTGGTTTCTTTTCCCACGGATACAGTCCCCGCTTTAGCGGTTTCTCCCCCCTATGCTGCCTTAGTTTTTGCCGCTAAAAAACGGACTTTTGATAAACCTTTAATTCTCATGGCGGCCTCAGCAGCAGATTTATGGGATTATGTCAAGGGAAGTCAGGAAGAAAGGGAAATTTGGCGGCAAATGACCGAAAAACACTGGCCCGGCTCCCTAACTTTGGTTTTACCCGCTTCTGAAAAAGTACCAAAAGTTCTTAACCCGAAGGATCCTAGCACGATCGGGATCCGAGTTCCCGCTCATGCGATCGCAAGAGAAATTCTCGGTCGAACTGGTGTTTTAGCGACCACAAGTGCTAATCTGTCAGGACAAGAGCCTTTATTAACTCCAGAAGCGATTATGACTACTTTTCCCTCGGTGACGGTGTTAGCGCCCACAGAAAGGCAAGCATGGGGAATAATCAATAGTGGACAACCCTCCACCGTCGCGCGTTGGCAATGTCAAGGATGGGATATCTTACGACAAGGGGCAGTTTTTCTGTAAATATGGACGATATTGACGCTTTAAAACGGGAATTACAGCAAACTCGCCTCGCTTATCAGATGGCCGTGGCAATTAATCACCTCAAAAGCAGTTTTTTGGGACGGGTTGCCCACGAATTGCGATCGCCATTGAGCAGTATGATCAGTCTCCATCAAATGATTCTCGCCGATCTTTGTGAAAGTCCGGCCGAGGAAAGGGAATTTATCGCCCAGGGACAACTGGCGGGCTGTAAACTGATGGCAATGCTCGATGAGATGATTAATCTCTCCAAACTAGAGTCTGGTACTATACCTCTCGATCAAGAAATTTTTTCTTTAACTAAACTCTGGGAAGATTGGGCAAGTTTAACCTATTTACAGGCAGCTAACCGCAATATTAAGCTTAAATTTAGCCCTTTAACCGATGATATTGCTATTATTGCCGATTATCAGCGTTTATTTTCTGCTCTTGTCCTTCTCGTCGATGCAGCGATCGCTAACTTAACGAGTGGCTCTATTTGTATATCGGTAAGCGCCCTTGGCGAGAAAAAAGTCACTATTGTCCTAGAATTTCCCGGGGAAATCGCTCTCTGGCAAATGCCAGAAATTTCCCCTTTGAGTTTAGAATCAAACCCAGAAGAAGTAAAACAATTTACTCAAGCTCTTGGCTTTTCTCCCAGTCTTAAATTTCAGTTAGCGAAGGGGATTATCGAAGTCTCGGGGGGGGAAATGAGCTTAGATCAAATCGATAACAATAGTCAGGACAAGCTCACACGGATCGTTTTTTCTTTACCTCGATCGCCGGACAGGAAAAATCCTCGGGATAACGATTAAATAATACCATCGTCGTGGTGGCGTTGCTTTGGAAACCAATGCGCCGGTAAAATTTCTCTTGATTAGTAGTCATCAAATAGACTCTTTCCACCCGATTTATTCGGGGATGGGCCAAGACTGTTTCTACTAATTTACGCCCTAAACCCGCTCCCTGATAATCGGGATGAACGATCACATCCCAAATAGTTGCCCGATAAATGCCGTCAGAAATGGCGCGAGCAAAACCAATTAATTGCCGCTCATTCCACACCGTCACCACTGGATCACTATAGTCAATTGCGGTTTCTAAATCTTCTAAACGGCGATCAATTGCCCAAAATGCGGTTAAATTAAATAATTCTCGTAGTTGCAATAGATCTATCTTGCTTTTATCCTCGTCAAACTGAATCCGACTACAATCAACCATGATATTTCCTTAGTCTAAGACTAAAAAATAAAAGAGGATTCACGCTCGATCGGGCTGATTTATGAGCAATTTCCCCTAATCTATGTGTTTGATTATACTAAATGTCTAAGATAATCTCTAGTTGATTTATCGTGATTTCTTGACAAGTTATTAATCAGTGATCGGGAGTCGGTCGTCAGGAGATAGGAGTCAGGAGATAGGAGTCGGTCGTCAGGAGACAGGATTCAGTCCCGATGAAAAAATTTTCACTACCAGAGATGAAAGAGGTTTTCTTCCCTACACCCCACACCCCACACCCCACACCCCAATTCATAATTCATAATTCATAATTCATAATTCCCACACCAATGCTTAACAATCAAAGATCTTCGCCGGTGTCTGTCATTTGTTTAGGGGAAATCCTCTATGATCTAATTGCCGATCAAAGCGATCGCTCTATAGAGAAAGTAACTTCTTGGACAACCTACGCGGGGGGTGCGCCGGCAAACGTGGCCTGTGGATTGCGAAAATTGGGCATAAATTCGGCTTTTATCGGTTGTGTGGGCAAAGATAAACCCGGAGAACAGTTAATCGCCTTGCTAGACGCTCTCGGAGTCGATACCACTGGTGTACAGTATCATGCCACCCTACCCACCCGACAAGTTTATGTCACCCGCGATGCTGGGGGAGACAGACATTTTGCGGGTTTTGGCGGCAGAAAAACAACTGATTTTGCCGACACTGCCCTTAATGCTGACTTATTACCCGAAAATCTGTTGAAAAATGCCGATTATCTAGTGATGGGAACCCTAGGGTTAGCCTATCCCCCAGCAAGAGCGGCGATGATGCGGGCCATCGAATTAGCTAAAATTTACGCGGTGAAAGTATTGGTCGATATCAACTGGCGACCGGTTTTTTGGCCTAATCTTGAGGCCGCTCCTGATCAGATTCGAGATTTTATTGCCCAGGCCGATTTGCTCAAATGTAGCGAGGAAGAAGCAAGCTGGTTATTTGGCACTGATAGCCCGGGAGAAATATCATCACAATACCCCAATTTAGGGGCAATTCTGGTTACGCGCGGCGCAAAAGGTTGTAAATATCATTTAGGCGAAAATAGCGGCACTGTAGAGGCTTTTTCTGGGGAGGTAGTGGATACCACTGGGGCGGGGGATGGCTTTGTGGCTGGTTTTTTAGCTCGTGCCGGTCTTGTAGGCGATAAAATCGAGGAAAATGCCGATTTAGCGCGTAAGGCGGTGATTTATGCCTGTGCGGTGGGGGCAATGGTGACAAGGGGGGCAGGAGCGATCGCATCCCAACCGACTTGGCAGCAGCTGGAGGAGTTTCTAGCGGCCTTTGAATCCTAGAAATTAGCTCTTATTTGCCAGTTTTTTGGTCAAACCAGTCTAAAACCCGATTCCATGCCCACCAGCGATCGCTATCGCCCCACTGACGCTGACAGGATAAACTGCTGATATAACCCACATGACCGCCATGGTTGGTTAAGAGTAGATCGACGTGGGGATTATCGGCGATCGCTGCTTGCAGATCGGGAATAACTGCGGGGGAAAAGAGGGGATCATCGGCCGCGTAGAGGATAAAAGTGGGTTTAGTTAAATAGGGTTGAAAGGGCAAGGGACTACTAGCGGCATAATAGTCATAGACTGTCTCAAATCCTAGCTTTTTAATCACTAATTCTCGATCGAATCCGGCAATCGTGGTGGCGCGAGTAATTGCTTCGGGATCGATATGATCGGGATGAGCTTGATGGATGCGTTTGGCTAACTTGCGTAATTCCCTGGCGATCGCTTTTTCCAGATGTTTCCCCCAGGTATCCCGGACGAGATAGGATAAGGAACGATTAGAGTCTAAATTAGGACAAATTACCGCCCCACCACCGATATGGGCGGGATCGATCCCCAGATCTTCCTGATTCTCTGCCGATTTAATTCCCCAGAGGGCTAATTGTCCCCCCAGAGAGTAACCTGTGAACCAAAAAGGAGCGGGACAGCCCATTTTTTGAGCTTGGGCGGCAATATGAATGAAATCTAGCCCTTCATAGATGCCATCGGAGGTGAGAGTCGGGGATAATTCGGCTGTCTTACCGTGGGCCCGCCAATCGAAGAGGACGACTGCGTAGTTTCTCGCTACGGCTTTTCTGCCTAAAATCCTTAAAAACCATTGATTATCTAAGTCTCCCGTGATGCCGTAGGTCCCGATAATTGTTCCTTTCGCTTGCGGGGGAATGGAAACAATCCCGTAGATAGGGACGGCATTGGCCCCGGTGAAAATGGTTTCTTGATAGACTGGTTCGGGAATAGCGATCGTATTTTGCCAGGTTTCTCGCGCTTTTAGGGACACATAGAGAGTCATGGCAAAACCGTTTTTCAGCAATGGGGGCGGAGTGTAGGTGAGATTATCGGTCTTCGTCCTCGGATGGGCAATCATGGCAGCACAGGGGAATCTAAAAGTCAAGAGGGGGAAACAAAAATTAACTTATGTCCACCGCTTTCTTAAAAATTGTAAAGCAAATTGTCCCAAGCGGCGAGCAACTCTGGCAGGGCAGTGGCCGACCAATTGCCCTCACAACCGCGACCTTGATAGAGAATAAATCGCAGGGAATAATGATCGGGAAATCCTGCCGCTTCTAACCATAAAAGCTCGCTTTCCGCTTCACAAGCAATACTTTCTTCATCCATTAATTCTGTGGCCATGGCCGCCATAGTTGCGGTCAATTGTGATAGTAACCGACGCAAATCTTGCCACTCGGCCTCGGTCAACTCCATCGCCCAATCATCGCCACCAATTAATCCTTTATAAACGGCTGCTTGAGGATTCCAACCCAGGCGCCAACCCGAACCATATTTGAGAATTTTTTCCATAATTTTCTAGAATTTTAATAGGTCAGCATCTCCCGGTTTTGATAAAGATGGACGACGGGGAGAGGGACTAGGAGAAGGACTAGGATTGGGGGTTTCTTGGGGGAGAATAGCGGGGTTATAAATTTCGACTAAAAGAGTTACTAACTGCTGCCGTTGACGACGATTAAGACTGTTCATCGCTTTGATATCGGCTGCCATCGGGTTAACCGTAAGAGTGACCTGTCCGGGATAGTTTTCTTCGCTGATTTTCTCGTTCACTCCTAGATAATCCCCTAGGGTTAATTGCCAATCAAAACGGATGAGAGTAAACCTTTTTTTTGTATCTTGATGATAACGAAGAAAGCGACTGATTAAAGTATTATTCGGATCGATCTTTCCTGTGTCTCGACGGGTATAGTTGTTTTCTTTCGGTAAATCTGGCATTACTTGGTAAATTTGTTGGGCAACTGTTTCGGGTCGTTGAATTTGGCTCATCCCGGTGGATTGCCACGATAACCACCAGACAAATATCCCTATCACTAGGCAGAATACTAATAATACTATTCGCTTAATTTTCAGGTTTTGAGGAAATTTTAAGAGCATATTGATAAGAAGAAATTGAGCGGAACGTTTTTATGAATAGTGTCACACAAAAATTGCCATTCATCGCGGCTAGATTTTCCGAAGCTTACGGAACACTTGTACTAAATTGTCCAGCCAAGTTTTCCACGATACTGTAATTCTTGGGCTGCCCATTTCTCCATTTTTTTGCTGACCTCCACCTTGATTCCTTCTTTCAAAACTATACCTATCAATCGTTTCCCCTTTTTTTAAGTTTCTTCTCTTTTTGTTAAGAAATATCTGACTAATGGATAGAGAGGGGGGACCGGAGGCAAAATCTATCTTCATATTTAATTAGAACCACTTACTTAAAACCCAGAGGGTTTTTGCTAGGGTGGATAGCCCCAAAACTGGCAATCGCCCCCAGCCGGCTGCTGTAAAATAGGAAGGATAGATAAAACTCAGGAGAAAAAACCCCAGTGCAGTACAACCCCGCAGAAATCGAACAGAAATGGCAGAAGATTTGGCAGCAAATGGGATTGGACAAAACCCCAGAAAACACCGATAAACCGAAATTTTACGCCCTCTCCATGTTCCCCTATCCATCGGGCAACCTGCACATGGGTCACGTTCGCAACTATACTATTACCGATGTGATTGCCCGTCTGAAAAGAATGCAGGGTTATCGCGTGCTGCATCCCATGGGGTGGGATGCTTTCGGATTACCCGCAGAAAATGCCGCTATTGAAAGGGGAGTTCCTCCGGCAAAATGGACTGATCAAAATATTGCCCAGATGAAACGGCAATTACAACAGTTAGGATTATCTATCGATTGGGAAAGAGAAGTTGCCACCTGTTCCCCGGAATATTATCGTTGGACCCAATGGCTATTTTTACAGTTTTTTGAATCGGGATTAGCCTACCAAAAAGAAGCGGCAGTGAATTGGGATCCTATCGATCAAACTGTCTTAGCAAATGAACAGGTAGATAGTGAAGGAAAATCTTGGCGATCGGGTGCTAAAGTAGAAAGAAAATTACTCCGGCAATGGTTCCTAAAAATTACCGATTATGCCGAACAATTACTCACTGATTTAGATAAGCTTACCGGTTGGCCAGAACGGGTTAAAACCATGCAGGCCAACTGGATTGGTAAATCGGTAGGTGCTTATTTAGAATTTCCTCTTGTTAACTCCACAGAAAAAATTGCCGTTTTTACCACTCGTCCCGATACGGTTTATGGAGTCACTTATGTGGTACTTGCTCCTGAACACCCCTTAACTTTACAAGTTACCACTCCCGAACAAAAATCGGCCGTAGAAACTTTTATTCAAGAGATAGCCAGCGAAAGCGAATTAGAAAGAACCGCCGAAGATAAACCCAAACGCGGTATTAAAACCGGAGGAATGGCAATTAATCCTTTTACTGGTGAAGAAATTCCGATTTTAATTGCTGATTATGTCCTCTACGAATACGGGACGGGGGCAGTGATGGGAGTCCCGGCTCACGACAGTCGCGATTTTAAATTTGCTCGGGAAAATAACCTGCCAATTAAGATAGTTATTACTCCAGAAAGTGGCGAAATTGAGTTAAAAGAGGCCTATACAGAAGCAGGAATTATGATTAATTCCGCTCAATTTAATGGGCTGCATTCTACAGCAGGAAAAACCGCTATTATTGATTATGCCACTGCCCAAGATTACGGCAAAGCTAGAATACAATATCGTCTCCGGGATTGGTTAATTTCCCGTCAAAGATATTGGGGTTGTCCAATTCCAGTTATCCACTGTCCTAACTGTGGAACCGTGCCAGTACCTATCGATAATTTACCGGTTACTTTACCAGAAAATGTCGAATTTAGCGGTCGAGGTGCTTCTCCTTTAGCCAAATTAGAAGACTGGGTAAATGTGGATTGTCCTCGCTGTGGCACTCCCGCAAAACGGGAAACCGACACCATGGATACTTTCATCGATTCTAGTTGGTATTTTCTCCGTTATACCGATGCTAAAAATGAAGATATACCCTTTCAATTTGAGAAGGTTAATGATTGGATGCCCGTGGATCAATACGTCGGAGGAATCGAACACGCTATCCTACATTTACTCTATTCTCGTTTCTTTACCAAAGTTTTAAGAGACCGAGGTTTAGTTAATGTCGATGAACCTTTTAACCGTCTGTTAACCCAGGGAATGGTACAGGGATTAACCTACAAAAATCCCGAAACTGGCAAATATGTCCCCGCAGAAAATGTTATCTATAAAGAGGATAAATATTGCGATAAAGACACGGGAGAAGTTCTATCTTTCTTCTTTGAAAAAATGTCTAAGTCGAAATATAACGGCGTTGATCCTCTGAAAGTCCTCGAAAAATATGGGGCCGATACTGCCCGAATGTTTATACTTTTTACTGCACCCCCAGAAAAAGATTTACAGTGGGATGATGCGGGGGTAGAAGGACAATTTCGCTTTCTTAATCGGGTGTGGCGTTTAGTCAGCGAATATATTGAAAATAAACCCAAGCAAGTCAAAAAAATAGAGACTTTCTCGAAAACTGACAAAGATTTAAGACGGGCAATTCACACCGCTATTAAAGAAATCTCCGAGGATTTAGAAGGAGATTATCAATTTAATACCGCCATTTCCGAATTGATGAAACTCAGTAACGCTTTAGGGGATAATAAGTGTTTTGCATCCCCCATTTATCGGGAAGGAATCGAAACCCTATTAATCTTACTTTCCCTTTTTGCTCCCCATCTTAGCGAAGAATTATGGCAAGCTTTAGGCCATAGCCAATCAATTCACCTGCAACCCTGGCCAAAAGTTGATCTCACTGCCCTGATTGTGGACGAGATTACCCTTGTCATCCAAATTTTGGGAAAAACCAGAGGCACGATACAAGTTCCCGCTAGTGCCGATAAAAGCACCCTAGAAACCCTCGCCCTGGAATCAGAAATCGCCCAACGTTATTTAGAGGGCAAGGAAATCAAAAAAGTGATTGTTGTCCCGGGCAAATTAGTTAATTTTGTCGTGGTTTAAATGACAGCAATTATCACAATGGTAGGGAATTAAAGAACCTTTTCAGTTATCAGTAACCAGTTAGATTAACACTGTCTATTAAAAACTATCAATAGAGGGCAAAATAGAAACTATACAATTAGCATTGTCTGTAAATAAGAACAACCTATGGATATTGAATCAACTAAAGTTACTCCTGAAGAAATTGCCCAGTTTCGCGCTGAATTGGCAGATAATCTAGGTGCAATCACATCTTTGGATGTGATTGATGAGTGCGACGGTTATCTCAAGTATGCTATACCCTTACTGCTAATGCGAGAAACTGGTACAGAACCAGATAGATCTATCGGAGATTTACTCAAAAAATGTCGCCAATTTATCTGTCAAGAGGAAGTTAGAGAAGGCTTACAATCGGGTATGATTGCACCTTTTATAGAACCGATTTCTGTGAGTGCTGGTATTCCTGTTGGTGTAGCGACAGCTATCGGTATTTGTGCTTTTAAGTTGGGTATGAAAAAGGTTTGTGCTGATTGTGGCGATTAAACCCCTGTAGCGATAAAACCTGCCCAATAGTAAGGACTAATAAAAGGATGGGGTTGGCGTTGTTTTATTAGTTTCAATGATTCTTTATATAGTGGACGCTGTTCTGGTTGCAATAAGGCAAGATGTTTGTCTATTTGCGGCTGATATTGCTCTAGAAATTTGTCCAATTCCTCAATGGTTAAATTCTCTAACCAATTTTGTGCAGTTTTCAAAGCAACTGGTACAGAAACTTGCTGATTCTCATTAAATAAAATCTCATATAATTTAATCATCAAGAAGGAGGTTGATAGGTCATTAACTGTCCATAAACTACTGACAACGCTGGGACTTCCCGCAAACAGAAAACCACTGGGTAAACCGATATATTCATCGCTGATAGAGTTTATATCAATCATGCCAGTTTCGCAAGCGGAAAGGGTGATAAGGCGGCATTTATGCAAGCGCAGTTCAAAGATTTCGTCTAATGTTAAGGGTTCCTTATTGGCTAAAAATAAGGCGGATTCAAGGGGATTAACTGGGTTAAAGCTTCCATGACAGGAGAAGTGATAACAGTGGTTATCTGAGGATTTGAGATGGGGAAGAACAGCGTTTTTAGTGGCGTTATCTTGGGCGATAACTTGAGGTTCAGTAAAGAAAGTTGAGAGGATATTAACTTCTAAATCGGTGTAAAATAAGTCTTTGGTGGGGTTTTGAATAGCGAACAGTTTATTAAAGTCGGAATGGTGAAAAGTTTGGGAGATTTTTTGCAAGATTTGACAACTAGGGGCATATTGTACACCCTTGGGAAATAAATCTTGTAATTCTGATCCCCCCCAACCCCCCTTAGAAAGGGGGGAGTTAGAGGGAGAAATATTAGAAAGGGGGGAGTTAGAGGGAGAAATATTAGAAAGGGGGGAGTTAGAGGGAGAAATATTAGAAAGGGGGGAGTTAGAGGGAGAAATATTAGCAAGGGGGGAGTTAGAGACGGGGAAAGCGTGAATAGGGAGAATGTGCAGAAATACATGGGGGATAATAATTAAGCGTTGACAAGTATCGGGAATGAGGGCAAGAATATCATTAATATGCAGAGTATCAGCAAAAGTCTGTAAGAGGTTAGACAGTTGATTTCTCCATTCTTGTTTGCCATTTTTGGAGTAGTAAAGCTGTCGATAATTGTTGATTGTATCAAATAATTGATTTATATCATCTTCGGAAGATTGCCAAACTTTAACCTCTCCCTCAGCAGACACGACAAAAGTGAGTATTTTCTCCCTTGTAATGTACCATTGCAGCAGACAAGTTTCAGCATCAGTTAAAGCCTGAATTTCTGTAAATGGAATAGGCTCAACTTTTTGAGTGAGGTTAAAGAGAGGATCTTTAATTTCTCTTGCAATAAAATTATCTAAGTCTTGTTGATATTCTTTCAGATAACTATGATCTTGAACGTAGGGAGTTAAGTTATCACGACCCATTAAATTCTGGTTAATGCTTTGATGTTGTAAGCGGATTTGCTCGTTAACAACTCGTTGTTTTAATTCATTTAATTGGGCGATAATTTCTTGACTAACGCCTTGGGGGTGCAGATTTTTCTGAGTCATTAATTCCACCAGATTACGCCCTTTACTGCGTTCGATATATTCTAATGCCTTCTCAGGCTGATTGAGGTTAAGATAAGCTTGCACAATACGATGAAATACACCAATGCCATTGGATAAAACCTCTTGGCGACTTTGGGGGTTTAATGCTTCTAATCGGGCATTTTCGACGGCTTCAATGGCGATATGATAGGCTTCTGTGGCAGGTTGCCATTGTTCTTCGTTGTAGTGTAGGATGCCTAAATTGCGGGCAGTTTGTAAACAATTAAGGGGATCAGATTCTTTTGTGCGGATTGTTAAAGCATTCTGATAGGATGTGATCGCCCTTTCTAAATTCTCAGCTTTATCCCCTCTGATTCTGTCACTGTAAGCTAATGCGAGATTATTCTGTGTATTTGCCCAATTTTGGGGAAATGCCTCAAAAGTCCTCACTTTCAAAGCTTCTTGGTAAGCGGCGATCGCCTTTTCTAAATTGTCGGCTTTATCCCCTTTGATTCTGTCAAGGTAAGCATTAGCGAGATTATTCTGTGTATCTGCCCAATTTTGGGGAAAAGCGTCAAAAGTAAAAACTTTCAAGGCTTCATGGTAAGTGGCGATCGCCATTTCTAAATTCTCAGCTTTCTCCCCTCTGATTCTGTTACTGTAAGCAATAGCGAGATTATTCTGTGTTATTGCCCATTGTTGGGGAAATGCCTCAAAAGTCCTCACTTTCAAGGCTTCGTGGCAAGCGGCGATCGCCATTTCTAAATTCTCAGCTTTATCCCCTCTGATTCTGTCACTGTAAGCACTAGCGAGATTATCCTGTGTCATTGCCCAATCTTCGGGAAATGCGTCAAAAGTATAAACTTTCAAAGCTTCCTGATAAGTGGCGATCGCCCTTTCTAAATTGTCAGCTTTCTCCCCTCTGATTCTGTTACGGTAAGCAATAGCGAGATTATTCTGTGTTATTGCCCATTGTTGGGGAAATGCCTCAAAAGTCCTCACTTTCAAGGCTTCCTGGTAAACGATGATCGCCCTTTCTAAATTGTCAGCTTTCTCCCCTCTGATTCTGTTACTGTAAGCAATAGCGAGATTATTCTGTGTTATTGCCCATTGTTGGGGAAATGCGTCAAAAGTATAAACTTTCAAGGCTTCCTGGTAAACGATGATCGCCCTTTCTAAATTCTCAGCTTTATCCCCTCTGATTCTTTTACTGTAAGCTAAAGCGAGATTATTCTGTGTGGTTGCCCATTCTTGAGGAAATGCGTCAAAAGTCCTCACTTTCAAGGCTTCGGTGCAATGAAAGATGGCTTGTTCTAAATTCTCGGCTTTCTCCCCTCTGATTCTGTCAAGGTAAGCAATACCGAGATTATTCTGTGTCATTGCCCAATCTTGAGGAAATGCGTCAAAAGTCCTCACTTTCAAGGCTTCGGTGCAATGAAAGATGGCTTGTTCTAAATTCTCAGCTTTCTCCCCTCTGATTCTGTTACGGTAAGCAATAGCCAGATTATTCTGTGTGTCTGCCCAATTTCGAGGAAATGCCTCAAAAGTGAAGATAGTTAAGGCCATTTCATAACCCGTGATAGCAATTTCTTTGTTAGCGGCGATGTCACCGAGGGGAAATTGTTGAATTAAATTACTAAAATTAAAAATATCTCTAGCCATATAATAGGCTTGTTCTTGCGTGACTTGCGTTAATGTCTCTCTCACCCGACTGTCTAGAATTTCCGCTAAATTATCATCCAATTTATCCAGATTTTGCGCCCAGAAGGGATAAATTACTTGGGGGTTAGTATTTTCAGAGATTTTTTGTAATGTTTCCCCTAAGAAGTTGAGATAGTCTTGCGGGGTGTTGGCGGTTGCGGTGGTTTCATCCCCTGATAATCCTAAAGCTTGTGCTAACTGTTTCGCTATATTCATCAAAAATTGCGCCTTATTTTCGTTTCCTGCTTCCTCTAATTGTTGCGCTACTGCTACCATTATCTGTACCAACCCCTCATCCAGCAATTCCTGATTTTCCTGCACAATGCGGGGTTTATCGCCATTATTGCAGGATAATAGCTGATTAATGAGGTTTAGGTATGTTTGGGTGCGTTGTTCATTCATAGCGTGGCGGATGGTGGCGGTTAATTCAGTTATAAGCGATTCATCGGCAATCATCAAGAGTTGGGGATTGGTGGTAAGATTGTCAGAAAGGCGATCGCACTGTATAATCTTGATTGATAGATAAGCTAATTCTACTCACTTGAACTAAATCATCATGAATCAAAAACCGTACCAAGTAGAAGCATTTTGGGATCGAGAGGCGCAAGTTTGGGTAGCAGAGAGTGAAGATATTCCGGGATTAGTCACCGAAGCTGATACCATCGAAGCTTTAACAGCTAAATTACGACAGATGATTCCAGAATTATTACAACTCAATCATCTAATTACTCTTGAACCTCAAGCACCGATAACTTTTGAACTAATTAGTCATCGTCAAGAATCAATTGATTGCGCTGTTTAGATGGCTACTTCTTTAACACCTGCATTAAAAAAACTGCTCTCAGCAGCTGGATGTTATTTTGAACGTCAAGGTAAAGGAGATCATGAAATTTGGTATAGTCCTCTGACAGAAAGAAGATTTGTAGTTGATAATACTATTAAATCACGCCATACTGCTAATGTAGTTTTGAAACAAGCCGGATTATCTAAAGCCTTTTGAACGCTGTAGAATCTTCATCCATTAATTAAACTACATAGGATTCTATGCTTTTATCATCATTCTAGCATGGCCTAAACATTGGTCGGGGTAGGGGCGAAGCATTCGGATAAAAAATCTAGGATTTCAGCGATAGGTTATGCCCAAATGCTTCACCCCTACAGTGATTTTCTGCAATTGAGGAATCACTGTTGCAGAAGGCGGTTCAAAATTCATTGTCTTAATTATGATTGAGGAAAAGGGAGAATAATATAGCGAATCACTGTTCCTAGTAAAGCTGTTCCCAAGATGCCGATTAACGTCCAAATCTGGGCTTTCTGAGAGCCTTTTAATTCTTTTGTATCTTCTTTTACCCCTTCAATATCTTTTTCTAAACTATCGACTTTTTCCTCTAATCTTGCCTGTACTATTTTAATATCCATAACATCTTTTTGTAGATTATCCAACTTCTGATTAATTGAACCTAAAATTTCTTTGAGATCCTGTTCAATAGTAACTGACATTTGATGATTCTCCTAATAATGATAGTTATCAGCATTGTTATCTATCTTATCTTAAGTGTTTGCCCAACCGAAGCGCCTCATTTTCCCTTGCTGCCTTCCCTCATTGTTGCCCTCCCCCTCCCATTATCTCCACTAATTTATGAGCCGATAATTCCTGATTAAGCCAATCCTTTCTCAGCCAACCATTGAGGATTATATAAACGAGATTGATAACGGGACCCACCATCACAAAGAACAGTAACTATGGTGTGGCCTGGTCCCATTTGTTTAGCTAAAGCTACGGCAGCACCGACATTAATACCCACAGAACCCCCCATAAATAAACCATCTTTTTGTAATAGTTGATAAACAACTTTAATGGCAGTGGGATCATCAATTTGAATGGCATCATCTATGGGTGCGCCTTCCATATTAGCCGTAATACGACTATTACCAATTCCTTCAGTAATTGAACTACCTTCCAGGGTAATTGTCCCGGTTTTCACATAACTATATAAACCGCTACCCATCGGATCCGCCACCACACAACGCACCTGGGGATTTTGGTCTTTTAAAAACATCGCCACCCCCGCGTAGGTTCCCCCAGTTCCCGTGGCAGCCACCCAAGCATCAATTTTACCGTCGGTTTGTTCCCAGATTTCCCGGCCGGTGGTTTCGTAGTGAGCGCGACGATTAGCCAGATTATCGAATTGATTAGCCCAGATAGCATTTTCCATCTCACTGGCCAATCTCCCCGATAATTTAACGTAATTATTGGCATCTCGGTAGGGAACGGCGGGAACAGTACGCACTTCTGCGCCAAGGGTTCTCAATAGGTCGATTTTCTCTTGGGATTGGGTATCGGGAATGATAATCAGGCATTTATAACCTTTAGCATTGCAGATATGGGCCAAACCGATGCCAGTATTGCCGGCGGTTCCTTCGACAACGGTTCCCCCCGGTTGGAGAGTACCGGCTTTTTCCGCTTCTTGAATAATATATAAAGCGGCCCGATCCTTGACCGAACCACCGGGGTTAAGAAATTCGGCCTTACCGAGAATCTCGCAGCCAGTTTCCTCGCTAAAACTATTGAGACGAATTAGGGGAGTATTACCCACCGCATCGACGAAACCATTTTTAATATCCATAATCTGTTATTTTTCGTGCTGTTCCTAGGCTGAGACGATTTTTTGTACCAAGGGATGACGCACCACATCGGCCCGCGATAGGTAACAAAAAGCGATCCCTTCTACTGATTTTAGGATTTTTTGAGCGGCAATTAACCCCGATTCTTGTTGTTGCGGTAAATCGGTTTGGGTGACATCTCCAGTTACTACCATGCGCGAACCGAATCCCAAGGGAGTTAAGACCATTAATGCGATCGCACTTTCTCCACTGGGGAATTGAATCGTTGGTCAATTTCTACCACTTTAGCTGATACAGTCCTGCTGGCGAGCGAGTGGAAGGAACCACAGAGACACAGAGGACACAAAGATCGATCAGTCCTATGTAAGTTAAGCTGATCACACAAAGAATAGGAGAGCCATGAGCAGCTGTTGATGTAAACTAAGACGCATTTAAACCGCTTATTCTTAAGATTAGTTGAACTTCCCCCAATCCCTTTACTGTTGCCTCTTGTCTCGTCTCAACAAGCAATTTATCCTAAATCCGTTGAGTAACCCACAGAAAACGGGTTTCTCGGAGAAACCCGTTTTCTACTCATGATAATTCTCTCAATCCTTTTGTAGTACATATATAGTACATCTGCTCAAAAAAAATCGAAAAAGGGTAAAAAGGGAAAAAAGAGAAAAAGGGTTACAAAGTCCTCCCAGCACCGCACACCACCCGAAAACCGTTGCTGTTGAAGTCGTCGCGGCGGTTGCCGTAGTCGCGGTAACCAGAACGGCAGGCATAGCGATTGTAGTACCAAGAACCGCCCCGCAGAGCTTTATATGCCTGATTTTGCTGTTTTTTGCTCTTTTTTATCTCCTCATAGTTTTCGCGCCAATCATCTTGACACCACTCCCAGACATTTCCGTGCATATCATATAAACCAAAGTCGTTGGCGTAGAATTGCCCAACAGGGGTGGTTTTTTGGAGATTGTTATTATAGTTGGCTAAATCTGGGGTAAGAATTTCCCCAAAGTGATAGGGGGGGTAGGTTTCTCCTTTGTCGAGATTTAAGGGTTTGGTTTGCGCTCGACAAGCGTACTCCCACTCAGCTTCCGTTGGTAGCCTATATTTTCTTTTACTTAATTTAGATAGCCTTTGGCAAAATTCTACAGCATCTAACCAAGATACCCTTTCAACGGGGTTTGTGCTGCCTTTAAAATGCGATGGCTCTGGTTTTAAATCTTGCTCTACTTTTAAATCTTCTCTTTGGGCAATATATAACCATTGAGCTTGGGTAATAGGATAAATACCCATCAAGAAGTTTTTCAGGGTGACGTTGTGTTGCGGCTTTTCACTTTTATTACTACTTTCTTGTTCTGAAGAACCCATTGTAAAGGTTCCCGATGGTATTTTGACTAATTCTATTTCTAGGTCATCGGTGAGTTTTTCTCTATAGATTAAAAGACGTTTTTGGGTCTTTTGGATGATTATTGTAGGCATAAGTAGGGTTTGCTGAATAAATGTGAAATATAGACGAGGTAAGGGTTTTAGTGTTCTGTATCGGCCCGCGTCCTGTAGGGGCGAAGCATTCGGGCATAACCTATCGGTGAAACCGTAGATTTTCTATCCGAATGCTTCGCCCGTACTTTTTCAGCAAGCCCTAAGTAAGTGATTATAATTAAATTAAAAATTGATTGTAGGGTTGATTCATGAATCAACCCTACCTTGATAAGGGGGGTTTGATCCCCCCTGCCCCCCTTGATAAGGGGGTTTGATCCCCCCTGCCCCTAGGTTTGATTGTAGGGTTGATTCATGAATCAACCCTACCTTGATAAGGGGAAAACCTAAAACCCGTCTTCAATTTAATTATAACCAGCTACTGATCAGCCAACCTCATCTAGTACATTTGTTCAAAAAAATCGAAAAAGAGAAAAAGGGTAAAAAGGAAAAAAAGAGAAAAAGGGTTACAAAGTCCTCCCAGCACCGCACACCACCCGAAAACCGAAGTCGCTGAAGTTGTAGTCGCGGCGGTAGTTGTAGTGGCGGTAAGCAGAACGGCAGTTATAGGGATTGTCGAACCAAGAACCGCCCCGCAGAGCTTTTTTTGCCTGATTTTGCTGTTTTTTGCTCTTTTCTTGCCAAGCACTACCATCCCTAGGTGCGCCTTGATAATTTTCTTGGAAGTCATCCTGACACCACTCCCAGACATTGCCGTGCATATCATACAAACCAAAACCATTGGGGGGAAATTGCCCCACGGGGGTGGTTTGCTGGCGATATTCTCCTGCTGGTTCCCTAGCAAAGCGTTTCCTAGCATCGTAGTTAGCTAAATTTGAGGTGAGGGTTGCTCCGAAGTGGAAGGGGGTGGTGGTTCCAGCACGACAAGCATACTCCCATTCCGCCTCACTGGGCAGCCGATACTGTTTCTTGGTCATTTTAGAGAGCCTTTGGCAAAATTCTACGGCATCTAACCAAGATACCTCTTCAACGGGGTTTGTGCTGCCTTTAAAATATGATGGCTCTGGGTTTAAATCTCGCTCTACTTTTAAATCTTCCCTTTGGGCAATATATAACCATTGAGCTTGGGTAATCGGAGCTTGACTTAGGTAAAACGGGGCGATTTTTACTAAATGTCTGGGGGATTCTCGTTGGAACCAATCCCTATTGTATTTTTCCACTAGCCGCGCTATTTCCTCCGCTTCGGTTCCCATCCAAAACTCCCCCGAAGGAATATAGAGCATTTTTAAGCTGGGGGGATTTTCTTCAAAGTAGAAGGCTCTCACGGGTTCTTTAGCGGTAATTTGTCCCGTCTCATCCACAAAGACGGTTTCAGACTTAAACAGGGTTAGGTTAAATTTCTCGGTGATGATTTCTTCTTCTGTGTTATCCAAGACTTCCCTAAACTGGACTGGCATTGTCTCGGCGGTTATTTCTTCGCTTGCCAAAATTTTAAGCTGCTCAGGGGTTAAACGAAGGCGCTGATACAGTTCCCCATCTTCTACGCTGAAATCCTTAAGTCTATCCTTGAGCAGTTGAAACAATATTTCCTCTCCTCGCGTAAGCTCTTTTACCTTAGCTATGGTTACGGTTTTATATTTCCTCAGCCACTTTTCCTCAACCGGTGGGGGTGGAGGTGAGTCAACCATAGATTGCAGCTTTTGGCTAATTTCTTGGTACTTTGCTTCCCCTAGCTTTTGGAAAACCTTAGCAGATACCTTGGCAAAGGCGCGAACTAGATTAGCTGCTTCTTTGCCGAGGAGAACTTGGGGATTGGTAAGAATAAGACCAAAAAAGGTGGTGGTACTCAGGTTAAGTTTTTGGGCGATGTATTCCGAGAGGACAAAAATTACTTCTAAGGCGCGGCTATTCCCTAGTTCAGTGAGCAGAAGCTCTCTCACCTCATCATCAAATTCAAAATCTAGGCTGTTGGGGGGAGTATGAAAGTTAAATTTACCTCCTTTGTCCCACTTCACTGGTTCCCCTCCTAGATAGACTTTGAGAAAACCGCTAAGGATGACTTCTGCTATGTTTAGGGGGTTAGAGGCGCTTAAAAGTTTGCTTTGGATAAGACGGATGATGGGAAGATTTACCGGGGCTGCGGCTAATTTTTTCAGTAATTCCCAAGCTAGAGGTGAGGCGGTACTAGCGAATAGTTCTAGAGCTTGCTTCCCAGACATCTCCGGAGAAATAGTTGCGGGTATTTCTCTGTTTTGGGGAGATTTTTCTAGTAGTACCCCCGCACAGGTGGCGTTGCTGTCACCACTGACAACGAGCGCCCAAGCTTTTAAGGATGAAGGGGTTAGGGAGATGGTGGGTAGGGGAAAGTAGGTTTTTTGGATTGTTTCTCTGAGAATATGTTGATTTTCCTCTTCCTTCTCAATTTGTAGCAGCAGGGGGATAGAGGTAAATCTCCAGTTTTGTGAAGGTTTCCGGGGGATTTGGTTGACTAGGGAGACGAACCAACCTCGACTAAGGGCGGTTCTTTCCCACATTGCTTCCGGGAAGGGAGAAAGCAGGGTGACGATTTGGTGTTTTCCCCAGTCCTGAAGAGCTTGGTTATAGCGTCCTTGATACCAGTCTGGGGAAGTACAATCACTGTAGAAGAGGATAAGTCTTTCGCCGCGAGGATGGATGAGATCTTTTGGGTGAATTGAGCAAGTATCGTTAGAGTAGGTACGGATGGCTAAATTTTGCCTGTCTTCGTCCCATCCGATGCGGTAGAGTTTGACATCCCGAAAGGCCCCGATTTGTTCTAGCCAATCGCGGATTTCCCCGGCCATTTCTTTCCAAAAGACCATGGAGGCCCATTCTTCAATCAGTAAAACTACCTCTAGGGAACGGACTTTTTGGGCTTGGTAAACGGGTATTAGGGCTAAACTGCCATCTTTCTTGCCGATGCTATATTCGGCCGATTTCTGTACGGTGCTGTTTAGGTTTATTTGTCTTTGGGTGGCTGAGTCTATCTTTTGGATGAGGGGACGCACTGCCCGCCCTAATTTTCGGGTTTCTCGCCAGAATTTGGCACTGGGGAGGCTAATGGGTAGGGTATCTGCGCCTATCTTCTCAGGCTGTTTTTGTGCTTCTGTCTCGCGTATTAAGGGAACTTCATCGGATGGGGCTGGTGACTCTTGGGTTTTGTTTTTACTCTCCTGGGAGGGGTTTTTAGCGGTCGGGGTTTCTTCCTTTTCTTCCCTAGGCTCTGTAGGGGTTTGGGGTTTTCCTTCCTCTTCTTGGGTGAGAACATACCACCATAAACTATCAGCTATCTGGTAACTGTCTAGGTCCCATCCCCTGCCCTTGACAAAGGTGATAAATTTATCAATCAGTTCTGGTGTGGGAAGGGTTTGGGTCATGTATTGCCTGTGTCGGTGAGATAGGTAAATAGTAGGTCGGTAAGGGACTTTAATTCTGCACCTGTGGGTTTATTTTCGCCCATGCTCATAAAGACGGCGTTTAAAAGCTGGTCCGTTGCTAGTTGCCCTTTTTCTCGTTTTTTAACATATTCTGCGATCGCTGCTTCTATTTTTTTACTTTCTGGACTGGCCTCTTTATAATCAAAGTGGCTTTTTACTATCTCTTTTAGTTCCTCTGGGGTGGGGTCGGGAATTTCTAAGAGCAGACATCTACGTTTAAAGGGTAGGGGAAAATCCCTCTCGCCGTTGCTCGTCATAATCACTATGGGGAACTGTTGGCAGCTTACCTTACCTTGGGGGATGGATTCCCATTCACCGTCATGGGTTTGTACTGGTATTGGTTCGTTTTCGGTATCTTTCGCGAGTCGGGAAAGTTCGGTGATTTCAAATCTTCCCTCTTCAAAAAGGTTTAAGAGGTCGTTGGGTAGGTCGATGTCACTTTTATCTATCTCATCGATAAGCAGTACCCGGGGATAATTTCTCGGACAGAGGGCTGTCCCCAAGGGACCCAAGCGGATATACTGCCCTATGTCTTTTTTTTCTTCTAGTTGGTAATCTTGCAAACGTGCGATCGCGTCGTAGTAGTATAATCCCTCTTGTAGGGTGGTGCGGGTATTAATTGGCCAGACTAATACTTCTCCTAAGTCTAATTCGTAGGCGATTGCGTAGGCTAGGGAGGTTTTCCCTGTACCCGGTTTCCCTGTGACTAAAATAGGCCGGCGTAGGTGAATGGCTGCGTTTACGGTTTCGATGGTTTTAGGGTTAACTATGAGTTGTTTTCCCCGCTCCTCGGATTTGTTGGTGGCGAAGCTTCGCCAAGGTGGGATTTTTGGCCAGGGAATGTCATCCCTTGAGCGTTTTTCATGATTGCCTTGAAAGATTTTCCATGAACTCATAGTTAGTTAACCTAGGTGCTGAGATGTTAAGTAGTGGAAGGGGGGCATCCGATTAGGGTCTTCTAAAAAGCATAATAGATGATGTCCTAGATGTTCGGGTTCATCTTCTAAATTATCTGGTGATTTTCGCCTCACCTCTTGAACTATTGTGGACAATTGATTAATTTGAATACCCTGTAAGAGTGTATTAATTTTTGTTCTGTGACTTGCTTCCTGAGCATGACAGCGCGACCCAACGACTAAAGGTATGCCATATTTTAAGCTTCTTTTAAATAATTGCTCTAAATCCTCTTGAGTTGAAGCGCAAAGATTGCTCCATAGAGTTGTTTCTTGGCACAAATAGGACTCGCTGTTATTAACTGTTTGTGTATCTATAGAATTTGTTGTTAATCTCTCCCATCTACTTTTCCAATTTTGATAAGCTGGCATTTTACTATACATTTTTTCCAATCTCATAAGAGAGCGAACATTAACAAAATATACTCTCTTAAGTTGAGTTAGGCTATCAAAGCAATTGTATTCCCAAGATTCAAAGTTAGTATATAGTAGCTTACCATCGGTGAAAAATTCAATATTTAAGTTTGCACCTCCTCTCTCATGACAATCTTCAATAATTTTTGTTAAAATGTTCGTTATATCTTTTTGAGTATAAACATCTTTGCTAACGCTACTATCTACAGGAAGAGGTATATAATTATTTCCTTGACTTTGAGATGTATTTAAATGTAGAAAACACGCAGCAAATTTATATTCAGGGAAAGTATTTGCTTGACTTTTACTCTCCTCTATTTTGATAATTAGATAGTTGTTAATATTTTCTCGATTGTCAGGTTCTGCATTAATTGCTGGTATCTCTGCTATCCAAGCATTGTAATCTGTGTCAGTAATATTTAATAGTTTCTTTAACTCCTGTATTGTTTGTTCAATGTATGAGCGAGTGTCGCTATTAATTCTGCTATCTTGAGTAAGTCTAAAAAGTATTCTTAATAAATCTTTATCATCTCGAATATTTATGATTTTATCGATGATTTCTTCAAAATTAGCATTGTCATTATCTGGCAAGTAAGACTTTATGATCCGATTCAGTTCTGCTTGTTGTTGTCCAGACAATTTATTTTTAAGTTCTGTAAATATATTAATTTTTGTCTTATTTTCTTTAAGTTTATCCTGTAAAAAAGTCCCATTGTCACTTATTTTTCTATTATACTCTTCAACCAATGAGATGACATTGGCCTTGTTAACTTTTTCTATATCTCTTTCTAATCCCTTGTTAAATGCCTGGGCAAGTAATGGAAAAAAAATTTTATATGCGTGCGTTTTTAGCGACTGCGCGTCGTAGCCAGACTCTCTTTCTATGTGTTCATAAGTCCAACCCTGTGCGAACCCTTCGATTAAACATTTTTGAATAGATGTAATACCATTAGGCTCTATCAATTGAATCACTTTTTCCACACAGCTTAAAAACAGTTCTTTGCCTAAAGAACTTGGAATTTCTGGCTTAGGTTTTCTATCTCCCATTTGTACTTGTGGTTCTCCTTTTAAGAATACAATTCACAAAATGCTACTTTTAGCTACTTAATGATACTTTGGCAAATTGACTACTAAATGCTACAAAAACTACCTCGACAATTAAAAGGGCTAGAAATAAGCTAAAAGTGTAGTCTAATTCAGAGCTTATGTACATCTCAAACTACCAGATTAAATCACTAACCCAGAGGCTAAAAAATCGCTTGGGGTATGTACCCAAAGAAGCTTGGGTAATTAATCTCGCCATCGAGATAGAAATCTCTCCAAAGCCGTTTTTTAGTGATGGGCAATTAGTCCAGCACTACCGAGAAATTGAACAGCTGCACAACCGCCTGAATTTGGTTATTTAACCATTTTCAGGACAGTACAACTTATTTTCTACTGTCATGATACTGAAAAAACCCACCCCAACACAAGCATCGGCTTTAAGGGATAATCCACGCCTAGGGATGCTCCAACTCAGCGATAATCGTCTCGTACAAGCTTTCTTTGACTGGCTAACAGGCTACTACCTTACCCCCCCTCTCTGGAAAAGCACGCCCTCCTTAGAATTACTCTATGGCATACTCCAGTATATAGGAGGATTAGCGATCGCTCTTAGCCACTGGCAATTAATACCCCTAGGATGGGTGCTATCCGTAGCTGGAGCGGCTCAATTGCAGGAAATAGCCCACTTTTGCGCCCATAATGCTTTTTTCCCTCAATATCCCACTTATAACCATCTTTTAGGTTGTTTACTTACCTTAATTACCGGGAAAAAGCCCTTTCCATTGTTCAAAAAAGATCACCTATTAATTCACCACCCGCCGAAAAACCTAGCTACCATGAATGACAAAGGGAATACCCCCTACCTAGTAGAAGATTTAGGTTTTGAATTTGCCCAAGAAGAGGCCTTCTATTGGCAAAATTTGGGCAAGTTATTACTCTCTCCCAAGTTTTACGGAGAAACCTTCCTTTCTCGCCTGACTAATCTCCTTAAAGCTCCCATTAACTATCAAATAGCTACCCTGATTGTGCTTTTCTTGACCTCTGTTTGTGCGGGTTTAACCCATTCTTGTTTAATCTGCTTACTCTGGGCAGTATTTACCCAACTCGGAACCTATGCAGCCGCACTCTTGCAACAGCTACCGGAGCATAATTGGGCCTATGAAGCCGATGAGAATGAGGGAGCTAAATCTCAGGTAATTGGTAAATCTTTTGCCCTATATTTGGGTGCTTATCCTCCGCACTCGGACCACTGGTTAGAATGGTTAAAATGGTACATAGAATTAGTAGGAGCAGTCTTTATTCGGCTGACCATCCTTCCAGTTAGCCTAGGGGCGCACTGTCTTCACCATAGTACACCAAACGATAACAACTGGGCTAATCAACTATACACCCTAAGAGCTTTTCAGACTGGCTCGGTGAAAGGATGGCAGCGTTATCAATTCCTTGAGGTTTGGGGATACCGAAACGCTTTAAACTACGTCTTTGTCGGTTTTAGTTTAAGGGGAAAAAGCTAAATTAAACTCGGTGTGCAACTATATTTTTAGTCTTGATTTACAACAAGGCTTTCAGAAATCAGCAGAGATAAAGTATCCTCTGGAACCCTGATTCTGTCGTTTTTAGTTGCACATCGCGTTAAATTAACCTAATTCTATACTCTCTCGCAAGAGTACAAGAGCGACTATCTCAACAATCTGTTATTGGCTCTCCCAGGTTTGGTGGGTAAAATGTATTCTAAGATACATTACTCCTAGCGAGGGAGTGGAGCGAACCACAAAGACACAAAGGACACAAAGATCGATCCTGTGTAAGTTAAACTTATCACACAGAACCTAGAAGAGCCTGTTATTTTTCGTGCTGTTCGTAAGCTGAGACAATTTTTTGTACTAGGGGATGACGCACCACATCGGCCCGGGATAGGTAACAAAAAGCGATCCCTTCTACTGATTTGAGGATTTTTTGAGCGGCAATTAACCCCGATTCTTGCTGTTGCGGTAAATCGGTTTGGGTGACATCTCCAGTTACTACCATGCGCGAACCGAATCCCAAGCGAGTTAAGACCATTTTTAACTGTGCTGGGGTGGTATTTTGGGCCTCATCAACGATAACAAAAGCATTAGCTAGGGTTCGTCCCCGCATATAAGCTAAGGGAGCGATTTCGATTTTACCCCGTTCCATCAGGTCGGGAATTTTGGATGCTTCGATAAATTCGTATAAAGCATCGTAGAGGGGACGCAAAAAAGGATCGACTTTTTGCTGTAAATCCCCCGGGAGAAAGCCTAATTTTTCCCCCGCTTCCACGGCCGGCCGGGTGAGGATAATCCGTTCTACTTTATCTTCTAATAAAGCTTGTACGGCTAAAACGGCGGCTAAAAAGGTTTTCCCCGTGCCAGCAGGTCCAATACAAAAGGTGATATCGTGACTTTGAATCGCTTGGATATATTGACGCTGACGGAAGGTTTTTGCCCGAATTAGCTCCCCGCGACGGGTACGGGCGAGAATATCCTGCTGTAGTTCTTTATACTCGCTAGAACGCCCCGTATCGAGGGCATGGATAGCGGTCATAATATCGGCTTCGGCGATTAACTTGGCCTCTTGCCATAAAATACTTAAGGAGCGCACAATCGCTGTGGCACGCTCCACCGGGGTTGGTTGTCCCCCAATCCGCAATTCCATGCCTCTGAGGACTAAATTCGCCCCAGTTTGCCTGGCTATCAATTTGAGGTTAGCTTCTTGATGACCCGCTAAAGCGATCGCACTTTCTGAACTGGGGAATTGAATCGTTTGCCAAGTTTCCGTCATGCTCGGGGCTAAATTATCCTTTGGCTGTTTCTACCACTTTAGCAAAAGCGACGGGATCGAGGACAGCTAATTGGGCCAACATTTTCCGATTCAGGAGGATATTAGCTTTCTTTAATTGTCCGGTTAGTTGGCTGTAACTGATGCCCTGTTGACGAGCAGCGGCGTTAATGCGGGTAATCCAAAGACGACGAAAATCGCGTTTACGTTTGCGACGGTCTCTATAGGCATTCCGCAAGGCCTTCATTACCTGTTGGTTAGCGGTACGGAATAAGCGCGAGTGGGAACCGCGAAAACCTTTGGCTAATTTGAGAACTTTTTTGCGTCGCTTGCGGGCGACATTCCCCCGTTTTACTCTAGACATGATAATCCTTTAGACGATTTTTCTGGAAAATTTACAAATAGGGCAACATTAAGCGCACTTCCTTCTCGTCGCGCTCGTGTACCAGGGTAATCTGGGACAAACGACGGCGCTTGCGTTCGGCACTCTTATGATCGAGTAGATGATTTTTGAAGGCTTTGCGACGTTTGATTTTTTTGCCGCTTCCCGTGGCCTCAAATCGTTTGGCCGCCGCCTTTCGCGTTTTTAGCTTGGGCATAAACTCCCTTTTATTAAATCGACACAATCACTAATACTATCACAAATAGAGGACTTTGGGCAAGAAGTGGACCCAAGATTCCTGCTCTTATCCCGACTTTGGCCAGGTCTGTGCTTGGGAATTAAATCAATCGGGAATTTTCCCCTTCCTTTCGATCGAATCGCTAAGATCCAGATAATGTCTCGCGTTAACACGCATCTGGAGAAGTTATGGCTAAAACCCTACTAGAACAATTACGCCAATTTACAGTGGTTGTTGCCGATACCGGCGATATCCAAGCGATCGAAGCTTTTACCCCCCAAGATACCACCACTAACCCCTCCCTGATTACGGCTGCGGCCCAAATGCCCCAATATCAGCCGATTGTCGATCAAACCCTGCAAGCGGCCAGAAAAGAATTAGGGGAGCAGGCCACCCCGGAAGATGTGGCCAAATTAGCTTTTGATCGTCTAGCGATCGGTTTTGGTCTGCAAATCCTGCAAATCGTCCCCGGCCGCGTCTCCACCGAAGTGGATGCTCGTCTTTCCTACGATACCCAAGCTACCATCGACAAGGCCCGTTATCTCATTTCCCAGTATGAACAAGCGGGTATCTCTAGAGAAAGAGTCTTAATTAAAATTGCTTCGACTTGGGAAGGGATTAAAGCGGCAGAAGTCCTCGAAAAAGAAGGAATTCACTGTAATTTAACCCTATTATTCGGTTTTCATCAGGCGATCGCCTGTGCGGAAGCGGGAGTCACCTTAATTTCTCCCTTTGTCGGTCGCATTCTCGATTGGTATAAAAAAGAAACTGGTAAAGACTACGTTGGCGCTGAAGATCCCGGAGTCCAATCCGTTACCCAGATCTATAACTACTATAAAAAGTTTGGCTATAAAACCGAAGTTATGGGGGCAAGTTTCCGCAATATCGGCGAAATTTGCGAGTTAGCTGGTTGTGATCTTTTAACCATTTCCCCGAAACTTCTCGAACAATTGCAAGAGACAGAAGCCGATTTACCCCGTAAGCTCGATCCAGACCAGGCCGCAACCCTTGATATTGTCAAAATTGCCATGGATCAAGCGACTTTTGAGAAAATGCACGCCGAAGATGCCATGGCTTCCGAAAAACTAACGGAAGGTATTCAAGGTTTTACCAAAGCTTTAGAATTATTAGAACAATTGCTGATTCAACGTTTAACCCAGTTGTAAGGTCAGTCAACCCTAGAACACGCCGCCGAAGATATTTTCCCAGTCTATGATCATGATGGGGATGGTTTCATCATCCGGGAAGAATGGGCGGGAACCGATGCGGTATTCGATGCGATCGATATTAACCATGATGGCAGAATTTCTCCCGATGAGATCGCTGTCGGTTTGGGTGCGGCCTTTCGTTTAGTGGAAGCATAGAATTAGTCGTGAGTTGAAGGAACCGGCATCATTCCCCACCCGCACTCACCCCCACCAGTGGGGAAAGTGCCGGAAGTGGGGAGCTTTTTACTGTTCACTGGTAACTGATCACTGATCACTGATTAAGCTGTCTCTTGGGCAGCGGCTAATTCTGCCAGTTTTCCCTGTTGATCCTTGGCGATACAGGATTGGATCACCTCTTCGATGGCGCCGTCTAAAATGCGATCGAGGGAAAAATTCTGATTTAAGCGATGATCGGTGAGACGATTATCCTTATAGTTATAGGTGCGAATTTTTTCCGAACGGGAACCGGTTCCCACCTGAGAGCGTCGCATGGAACTGACCGCTTCCTGTTGTTCCTGTAATTTCATATCGTACAGTTTCGCCCGGAGAATCTGCATAGCTCGTTCCCGGTTTTGCAATTGCGAGCGCTCTTCGGTGCAAAAAACCCGGATTCCCGTGGGTTTATGGATTAAATCGACCGCAGTTTCCACTTTATTGACATTTTGACCGCCTGCTCCCCCAGATCTAGCCGTGGTTAACTCAATATCCTTGGGATCGATATGCACTTCCACATCGTCCACTTCTGGCATAATCGCCACGGTAGCGGTGGAAGTGTGGACGCGACCACTTGCTTCCGTCAGAGGAACCCGCTGCACCCGATGGACTCCCGCCTCAAATTTCAGCTTACTATAGACGTTATCGCCTTTAATCTCTAAAATTGCCTCTTTAAATCCTCCCATATCCGCCGGAGATTCACTCAAAAGGCTAACTTTCCATTTTTGAGTTTCGGCATATTTTGAGTACAAACGAACTAAATCCCCCGCCCAAATACTGGCCTCATCACCTCCAGTCCCGGCGCGAATTTCCAGCATGATATTCTTTTCATCGAGCGGATCCCGGGGCAGCAGCAGAATTGTTAATTGGTCTTCCAAAGTGGCGATTTTTGCCTCTAATTCTGCCACTTCTAGGGCGGCGATTTCGCGTAATTCGGGATCGCTGGCGGATTCTTTAAAGATTTGTTTCGCCCCGATTAAATCCTCTTGACTTTTTTGCCAAATTTCGTAAGTGTTGACCGTTTCCTCTAGGGAAGCGCGGGATTTGGCCAGACGATGCAATTCACCCGGATTACTGGTGACATCGGGATCCGCTAGACGACGGGTTAATTCTTTGTACGTCTGTTCTACAGATTGCAGTTTGTTTAATAAATAACTTTCAGCCATGATCGATAATAAATAGGGTTAAACGGGGTTAATTTGAAGATAACCCGCAAATTCACTGGATTAGAAGCGTCTAACAGATAATAGAGACGCAATCCTTTTAATTGTCTTAATTTTCTTTGTCTGGGGTTCTTCGAGCTAGGAAAAATCCCGCTCAACTGCTGAGAGCTGAGAGTCAGTCAGTTTTGCTAATACTTAGAAATATTTTTAGGCCAGCAAGCGGCAAGGGAAGACATTTTTTTTCTTAACCAGATTATTCCTATATCTGAAGCTATCATTTTTTGGCCGTTTTGAGCAAGTAATCTTAAATTCTGTTTAAAAGTGGGGAATTGGGGTGTAGGAATTATAAATTATAAATTATGAATTATGAATTATGAAGTGAGAAGTGGGAAGAATAAATAAAAATAATCTCCTGACCCCTGACTACTGGCCCCTGACTACTGACTACTGACGACCGGCTCCTGACTACTGACGACCGGCTCCTGACTACTGACTACTGACGACCGGCTCCTGACTACTGACGACCGGCTCCGAACCTTCTTAAAACTGATCACTGAATACTAAACCTGCTGGAAAGGGGTACAAAAAATGCTAGGATGGCGACAGCACAGAGAAAAGTGAAAGAAAGGAATATAGCTTTACATGGAAGAGTTTGACAAGTCAATATCCTTTGATGGCAGGGATATTCGACTAAAAATAGGGCTTTTAGCCCCCCAAGCTGGCGGTAGTGTTCTGATCCAATCGGGAGAAACGGCAGTTTTAGTGACAGCAACCACAGCCAAAGCCAGAGAAGGAGTAGATTTCCTACCCTTAACCGTTGACTATGAAGAAAGATTATACGCCGCCGGGCGCATCCCGGGAGGATTTTTGCGTCGTGAAGGTCGTCCCCCGGAAAAAGCAATTCTGACCGGTCGTTTGATCGATCGCCCCCTGCGGCCCCTATTTCCCAGTTGGATGCGGGATGATATTCAGGTGGTCGCTACAACCCTCTCGATGGATGAGGAGGTCCCCCCGGATGTTTTGGCCGTTACTGGGGCTTCCGTGGCGGTTTTGTTGGCAGGTATTCCCTTCCAAGGACCGATGGCAGCGGTGCGCGTCGGTTTACTGGGGGATGAATTTATCATCAATCCCACCTACAAGGAAATCCATAACGGAGAATTGGATCTAGTGGTGGCCGGTAGTCCTGAAGGGGTGGTGATGATCGAAGCGGGAGCCAATCAGTTACCGGAACGGGATATTATTGAGGCGATCGATTTTGGTTATGAAGCAGTGCGCGACCTGATCACCGCTCAACGGGAATTGATCGATCAGTTGGGTATTCCCCTCGTCACCCGAGAAGCGCCGGTAGTAAACGAAACCGTGCAGAATTTCCTGAGAGAACAAGCTAAAGAGGAAATTAAACAGATTCTCTGTCAGTTTACCCTCAGCAAAACCGAACGGGATGAGAAATTAGAGGCGATCGAAAATCGGATCAAGGAAACTATAACCGCTCTCCCCGATGAAGATCCCTTAAAAGCTCCAACGCTGGAAGAACCCAAGTTAATCGGTAATCTCTTTAAGGATCTGACCAAAAAACTGATGCGCGCCCAAATTATCGAGGATGGGGTGCGGGTTGATGGTCGCAAACTGGACGAAGTACGGCCGATTTCTTGCCTGGTGGGAGTTTTACCCCGTCGGGTTCACGGTAGCGGTTTGTTTAATCGCGGTTTAACCCAAGTGCTTTCGATCGCCACCCTTGGCACCCCCGGTGATGCTCAGGATTTGGGCGACGATCTCCATCCCGAAGATGAAAAACGCTATCTTCATCACTACAATTTCCCACCCTTTTCCGTCGGTGAAACCCGTCCGATGCGTTCTCCCGGCCGTCGAGAAATCGGTCACGGTGCTTTAGCGGAAAGGGCGATCGTACCTGTCCTCCCCCCACAGGAGGAATTTCCCTATGTGCTGCGGGTGGTGTCGGAAGTCCTCTCTTCTAATGGTTCCACCTCCATGGGTTCCGTGTGTGGTTCTACCCTGGCGCTGATGGATGCCGGTGTTCCCCTGAAAAAACCCGTTAGCGGTGCGGCCATGGGTTTAATTAAAGAAGGGGAAGAAGTGCGGATTTTGACCGATATTCAGGGTATTGAGGATTTTCTGGGAGATATGGACTTTAAGGTGGCTGGCACTGATTCCGGCATCACCGCTCTCCAGATGGATATGAAAATCCCCGGTTTAAGCATGGAAGTGGTGGCCAAGGCGATCGAACAAGCTTTACCGGCCCGCAAACATATCCTCGAGAAGATGTTAGCGACCCTAGAAAAACCCCGCACGGAATTATCTCCCCACGCACCCCGGTTATTGACGATCAAGATCGATCCAGATCTGATCGGGTTAGTAATCGGGCCGGGTGGTAAGACGGTTAAAGGGATTACTGAACAGACCGGCACGAAAATCGATATCGATGACGATGGTACTGTCACCATTTCCTCCACCGATGGGGAACAGGCCGAAAAAGCTAAACGACTGATTTACAATATGACCCGCAAACTCAATGAGGGTGAGGTTTATCTCGGTCGCGTGACTCGCATTATCCAAATCGGCGCTTTTGTGGAAGTTTTGCCGGGGAAAGAGGGAATGATCCATATTTCCCAATTGGCCGAGGGACGCGTCGGTAAGGTCGAAGATGAAGTGGCCGTGGGGGATGAGGTGTTAGTCAAGGTACGCGAGATCGATAGTAAAGGTCGTCTCAATCTCACTCGTCTCGGTATTCATCCCGATGAGGCCGCTGCTGCCCGTAAGGCTGCTACTGTAGTCTAGGTGAATTTTTTGTTCATGTTTAACTCTCGATCACTCGATCGAGGGTTTTTATTTTATCGCTAAAATTGCCTAAAAACAGCAATAGAGACGCAAAAACCACGCCTCTATCCCGGTATTTTCCCTAGATAGGGTTTGCTGAATAAATCTAAAAACCTTGTTGGGTAAGACTTTTAGACTTTTTGTCAATCAAAAAGTACCAGGTATGGGAGTGATCAGGGGGAAAATCCTTGGACTTTTTCCCTAAAAATTAGGTAATTGGCCACCTCAAAACCGGTAAAACCCCACACCCCACACCCCACACCCTGTCCCCACGAAAAACTTTTTCAGCAGACCCTAGATATTGTTTCTGACTACCAGCTAGACTTGACCACACCGGGTAAAAGACCTTGGTGGGCCCATTCGCGTAAAACGTTGCGGGATAAACCAAAATCGCGATAGTATCCTCTCGGTCTGCCGGTCGTTAAACAACGGTTGCGGTGACGACTAGGAGCGCTATTGCGGGGTAATTCCTGTAATTTTTGGTGAATTGCCAGTTTTTCTTCAAAATCCTCGGCGGTGCGGAATTGTTCTTTTAGTTCCGCTCTTTTAGCTTCGTATTTTTGTCTGAGACGAGCGCGTTTTTTCTCGCGTTCTACCATCGATTTTTTTGCCATGGGGTTTCTCGAAAAAGATTTAACCTGTAAAGACAGCATTTTCTATTATAACCTGAAACACCGGTGACAAAGGTGACATTTCTTGATATTAATTCTTAAAGTCCTAGTTGCAAATTTTCTATGTCTGAACCGCCTCAATTTCTCCAACAACGTCTTTTTTATCAGGGTCGCGTCTTTCAATTTGAAGTCTCGAAACTGCGTTTACCTAACGGTGTCGAGGGAGAATGGGAATGTGTGCGTCATCCGGGGGGTGCTTTAGCAGTTCCAATCACCAAGGAAGGTCAATTAGTTTTAGTACGTCAGTATCGGTTTAGTTTGCAAGCTCGCATTCTGGAATTTCCCGCCGGGACGATTGATGAAGGAGAAGACCCTGCTACGACGGTAAAACGAGAATTAGAGGAAGAAGCGGGTTATCGGGCGCATAATTGGCAATCTTTGGGTAAATTTGCCCTGGCACCGGGTTATTCCGATGAATATATCTATGCTTTTCTGGCCCGGGATCTGGAAAAATTAAGCTTGCCCCCCGCTCAAGATGCCGATGAAGATCTAGAAGTGGTTTTTATGAGTTTTGAGGAAATGGAATCAGCGATCGCCAAGGGAGAATCGATCGATGCTAAAACTATTACTAGCTTCTATCTGGCCCGTTTAGCTCTTAATTAATCTTTTCAATCACCGTTTGTCCTAGTTGAATCAACTCAAAACCGATAAAAAGGCTTAAAATCACAGTGACAGCCTGATTAAGTAGGGGTATATTGCCTTTACCTAGAACAGAAGCGACGAATTTGACCACAACTAAAACGAGAGCGCTAACAACGGCGATTTTGACGGCTATCATAGATTAAATTTTTCCTCACGGTTAACCAGAGTATACTATTTCCAGACTTTTTCTGGCTAGTTTCATCTTGGGTTTGATACAAAATTTAGCATTTTGGTGGAGAGCGCTCCTGTCATTGCCAAAAATGCACAGGGTTTTTGTTAAGAATTGTAAAATGTAGTTAGATTTATTTACTCAGAAGGGGATTTATGTCTAACCAAGAGTCAATTTTTACGTTCCCTCAAAAACCAGCATATTCCTCCGTATTCAAATCCATTTTAGCGATAATATCGGTTATTTTAATTATTTTGGCAGTGATCGGCGGGCTAATGATGGTTAGTTTATCATTATGTTGGCCAGAACACAATATTTATCGATTAATCCTTGGCTTAGTAGAAGAATTTTTTAACCCCTTTGCTTGGATTAAAGTTCCCACGGTTGCTCATAGCTATCAATTATTATTACCCACGGTTATCCTGCTAATTTTTACGCAGTTAATCGTTTTCTTGTCTCCGCGTCCGCAAGTTTGGTCAAGATTAGTCATTATTTCTATCACTCTAGCTATAACCCTGCGCTATCTACTCTGGAGAATTCTGGAAACCTTAAATCTTTCTACTCCTCTCAATGGCTTTTTTAGTTTACTCCTTTTAGGAATTGAGATGATAATTTTAAGTAGTAGCATAATTCAGTTAGTTTTAGTCTTAACCACGAAGGATAGACGCAAAGAAGCTGATTTTTATAGCCAAGGGGTGATCGATAAACAGTATTTACCGACGGTAGATATCCTCATTCCCACCTATAATGAGCCAGCCTTTATCTTAAAAAGAACTATTATCGGTTGTCAAGCCCTTAATTATCCCCATAAAAATATTTATATTCTCGATGATACCCAGAGGTCAGAAATTTATGAATTGGCAGAAAAATTAAATTGTCATTATCTGACTCGTGAGGATAGAAAAAACGCTAAAGCAGGTAATTTAAACCATGCTCTCAGACAAACTCAAGGGGAATTAGTGGTAGTTTTTGACGCGGATTTTATCCCTTGTCGGAACTTTCTAGAAAGAACTGTTGGCTGGTTTCAAAACCCAAAAATTGCCTTAGTGCAAACGCCCCAAAGCTTTTATAATGCCGATCCTATTGCCCATAACTTAGGTTTAGAAAATATCGTTACTCCCGACGAAGAATTATTTTATCGTCATATCCAACCAGCTAAAGATGGGGTGGGTAGTTCTGTTTGTGCTGGCACTTCTTTTATTGTCAGAAGAAAAGCCTTAGAGGAAGTGGGATATTTTAATATAGAATCTATTAGTGAAGACTATTTTACTGGAATTGCTATCTCTGCCCAAGGTTATGAAGTTATTTACTTAAATGAAAAACTCAGTGCTGGTTTATCTGCCGAAAGTTTATCAGCTTATTTACGGCAAAGATTGCGCTGGGCAAGGGGAACTTTACAGGCCTTTTTTATCAAAGCTAATCCCCTAAAAATTGCGGGACTAACTCTACCCCAAAGATTGGCACACTTAGAAGGACTTTTATCTTGGTTTTCTCCCTTAGCTCGTTTATTTTCTCTGCTTATTCCTCTCCTTTATACCTTTGGTTATATAGTACCTTTTAACATTACTATTGATGAGACAATCTATATATTTTTACCCTACATGATGCTGCAGTTAGCCACTTATCACTGGTTAAATTCTCGCTCGCGCTCCATTATTTTTTCTGAGGTACTATCGATGATTATTTGTGTACCTACAGCCCTAACAGTTCTCCATGTTCTTTGGAAACCCTTTGACAAGGGATTTCAGGTGACACCGAAGGGAATTGCTCGCCAAAATTATCAATATAATTGGCATTTATCCTACCCATTGCTCTTTTTTCTCACCATTACTTTAATTGGTATTTTCTTTAATTTGCACCATCACAATTATCAAGCGAGTCCCCTAAATTTTGGCTTGATTTTGGCTATATATAACGTGGTTATTATCATGACTGCTTTAGTGGCTTTATTGGAAGCTCCCCTCACCTTAGAAACTCAATATCAAGTGCTGGAATCTCCTGTTAACTTGATCACAGAATCGGATATAATTATACAGGGCAATCTAAAAAAACTTTCGGAAATAGGAGCAGAAATTAACCTAAGTGAACCCATCTACTCAGAAAAATTACTCCTAGATATTTTAGGCGAAAACTTGCGCCTATCGGCTCATCTAGTCAATCTAGAAAAACGAGGAAAAATCTGGCAAGCGACTCTTAAATTCCAGCCACTTGCCCTATCAGAGCAGAGAAAGCTAATTACTTTTCTATTCTGTCGTCCCCTGCGCTGGCAACCGAAAAATACGGCGGGAGAATTACAATCACTTTGGTTGTTAATTATCAGCTTTTGTCGGGGGACAGGCTTGATTTGGCGGGCAATTCTGAATCGAAAAACAGTCCTTTAGTTTAGTCAAAAATCGAAAATACTTAAGTAGCTGGTTATAATTAAATTAAAAATAGATTTTAGGTTCGATCCCCCCTGCCCCCCTTGATAAGGGGGGTGCCGATAGGCGGGGGGATCCCCTTGATAAGGGGGGTGCCGATCCCCCCTTAATCCCCCCTTGATAAAGGGGGCATCTGATAATTTTTAACGCCTACCTACTTATCGAAAAATTGCTGGCTGACTATTCTATTAACTGGCTTTTGTCTGTGATTGTACTCACAGTGCTATTCTTGTATTCTCACATTTGTCACTTGACCAAAACTTGACAGTATTATAATAGAAGTAACCATTCTTAGATGGACTGGTCTATGAACAATCGTTTATACCTTCACCTGACGGCTAATAAGGAAAAGGGGTTTGCCTTGCCTCTTGCCATGTTAATTGGACTTATCCTGATGGGAACAGGGATAACTGTGATGATGCGCGTCCAAGGGGATCAATCGAAAGTAATTGCCCAAAAAGCCCAGGCTGATAGTTTAACAAGTTCCGAAGCTGCAGTGGCTCGCGTGCGGGATTTACTGAATAGCGTTCGAGTTATGGCAACGGTTGATAGTAATTGTACTACTGGCGATTGTTGGGAGAGAGCCGAAATACCCACTGGTAATCCTAGTACCAATTTCCAAAGAGATTTAAAAAAATTAGCCATTGCCACCGCCTGTGGTAATACCAATCGTAATAACGAAATTGCCTACAAAATCCTCGCACCCACAGAACAACGAGCAGTAAATCCAGGATTAAGAGATTTGGCTAGTGGTGAATGGTTTGATCTCGGTAATAATCGTTATTATCGCGTGGTTAACTACGTTTATCTCGATGATACCGAGAAGACTCCCCCCTCTAGGGGTTTAGGTTGGGGAGTTCTCACCCTCGAAGGACTTTCCCTCAAAAGTGCCGCAACAGACCTAACTAACATTGGTATCAATAGAGATAGTGGCGATAATGCCGCCTCGCGTAACCGCGTGGTGGTAACTATCCCTATTTTTCCTTCCCGTCCCCTCGCATTCACTCGCACCACGGTTCCGGCTTTGTGGATAAGGGAGGGAGCCACGGAAGATGAAGGTCAAACTGACCAGATTGCGGCCAGCAATCCGAATTATTCTGGCGGTGCTAAATTTCAGGGGGATGTGGTTATGAGCGACACCACGGAGGCCACAGGATTTGTCGAGGGGACAGGAACTTTGCGACCGAACCTAGAATGTCATATTAACCAAAATAATATTCAACAGCCCACACCCGCACCCAATACCCCCTACAAAGCGCAATTTGTCGGTGTGCCGGAGGAGAGGCTTGATTTCCCCAATTTACCGGAGCCTCCCAACGGTATTACAAACCTAGGAGAACTTACCAGTCCTCTTTTGCCTGCTCAAGAAACTTTTCCCAGACAGGGAGACACACCCACTACTCGCACGATTAACGGTCAAAGCGTACAGGTGTACGAGTATATCGTTAATAATATCAACTTGAGTGGTAACGATAGGATCACCATTACTCCGGGGCAACGGGTAGTTTTTTATGTTAGAGGTGATATTAACGGTGTCATCGAACACGACTGCAGCCGTGTTAGCCGACCCACGGTTTGTAAACCGGGCAATCTACAAATTTATGCCAATAATGAATTAGCTTCCACCGCGCCGCAAATTTGTCTGAGAGTGGGTCAAAAGCAAAGACTAGAAGCGTTTATCTTTGCTCCTGCCTATTCCCTCGGTAAAACCGGTAACGGTGATTTCGTCGGTGCCGCCTGGGGTAAGAAGTGGGGCAAAATTTCAACCTGTGCCCCAAATAGCGGCGAAGTTGCTGTGATACAAGGAGTAGAATGGACTGACTTAATCCACAACCTGAAACCCAATCCCTTAAACACCTTGCCCCAACTTGGTAAGATTGCCAATTGGTGTGAGGAACCCATTGATACCACGGGTACATCTGAGTGTGATTTCCCAAATCCTTCACCCTCTACCTCTCCCAGTCCCTAAAAAAGTTTAACTTATCGGGTTGATAAGGGGGGTTGAGGATTTAGGTTCAGGACAGGTTTTATTGGTGAAATCACAGCGATAAATTGCCGGTTTTTGCCAACTGAGGGGAATTTCCAGTAAATCCCTCGAACCGGTCATCCCTTGTCCCAGAAAGAGAGCCAGAGCGATACAATTGAGAATTGTATGGGCAATGCGCCAACGATGGGAACGGTCTTTATAGATATCTTCGACAATGGCCAGAGAGAAAATCATCAGTAATGATGCCGCCATGCCGATATAGTAGTGGGACCAGTACCATTGGTCCGAGAGTCGCCAGACCCCATCCTGAGAACCGATAATAATTAAACCCATGCCAGTCAAGGTGGCAAAAATTCCGCGCCAGAGGCCTTGTCTAGCACGGTAGAGACAGACCAAAGAGGCAATGGTGACAAAAAACATCAAAATCACAAAAATGACCTGAAAGGAGTCTAATTTTCCGTCTTGTTGTTTATCGACAAAACCATTAAAACCGTAAACGACCGAGTAAGCTAGTGCTAACAGGTTAACCCCTACCACTGTAGCGGTTAACCAGCGGCCTAAGCGTAGATGTTCTGGCCCGACCACTGGGGGAATTTTACTTTTATTTCCCGCGTTGGTTTCTAGGCGACGTTGACGGGTTTGCCAAGCAAAGTTAACTACGAGGCCGATAATAGGAAAAACGACCACTATCGCTAGGACAGGATGAATGAGAGCCAGAAAATCGACGAATTGCATATAAATATCCCGAAAATAGTCAGCAGAAAATCGTCAACAGTTGACAAGCTATAGCCTTGTTTTTTTTAGCTTATCGCAGATATCAGGAGGCAAAAGGGAAAAGGCAGGAGATAGGGTGATAGGGTGATAGGGTTTTGGGGTGATAGGGTGATGAGACAGCTTCCCCACTTCCCCACTTCCCACTCCCTTCTCCCCAATTCATAATTCATAATTCATAATTCATAATTCCCATCTCCCCACACCCCACACCCCACACCCCCACTTCGGCCTAGGAACCTCTTTGATAATCGGCTAATCTAAAAGCAGCAATCCCTAGATTCAATCCTGACTATGAAACTACAAGAACTTTTAACAACTATCCCTCTGGTTTCCCCGATTTCTTCTCCTATCGCTTCTATTACCGAGATTACAGGAATTTCCACCAACTCCCATGCTTGTCAACCGGGAGATTTATTTATCGGTTTACCCGGCACTCGCGTCGATGGCGGCGAATTTTGGCGTTCCGCTTTGGAAAGCGGGGCCCTAGCGGCGATTATCTCCCCGGCAGCCGCTGCTAAATTTCCCCCCCCGGAGGATGCTTGCGTAATCGTTGTGGCAGATTTAGTTACTGCCACTGCTGCGATCGCTGCTAAATTCTATCATTATCCGGCCCTTACCCTAAAATTAATCGGTGTGACGGGAACCAACGGCAAAACCACCACCACCCATTTAATTGAATATTTTCTCAGCCAAGCAAAGATTCCCACCGCTTTATTCGGGACTCTTTACACCCGTTGGCAAGGATTCCAAGAAACCGCCAATCATACCACCCCTTTCGCTAACGAGTTACAAGCTAGTTTGGCCAAAGCGGTGAGCACCGGCAATGAAATCGCCGTCATGGAAGTTAGTTCCCATGCACTGGCCCAGGGACGGGTACAGGGTTGTACTTTTCCCGTGACGGTGTTTACCAATCTCACCCGGGACCATCTCGATTATCACCTCGACATGGAGGATTATTTTGCCGCTAAAGCTAAATTATTTAGTCCCGATTATCTGCAAGGTAAGGCGATTATTAACCTTGATGATGCCTATGGTCAACGTTTAGTGGCCTCCCTGTCTCCCCAACAGGTTTTAACCTATAGTGTGTCCGATGCTAGTGCCGATTTTTATACTAAGGATTTACACTATCAACCCACGGGAGTGGAAGGGGTGATGGGGACTCCCCAAGGGGAAATAGCCTTTGCTTCTCCTCTGGTGGGTCAATATAATCTGGCTAATCTCTTAGCGGCGGTGGCGGCAGTGTTAGAATGTGGTGTAGAGCTAGAGACAGTAATCGGTCAAATTCCCCAGTTTTCAGGAGTACCGGGGCGGATGGAACGGGTTAGAATCGCTCCCGACCAAGATATCAGCGTCATTGTCGATTATGCCCATACTCCCGACAGTTTAGAGAATGTTTTAAAAGCAACACGTCCCTTTATTTCTGGTCGGATGATTTGTGTTTTTGGTTGTGGCGGCGATCGAGATCGGACAAAACGGCCGTTAATGGGGAAAATAGCGGCAGAATTAGCAGATTTAGCCATAGTTACCTCCGATAATCCCCGCACAGAAGCTCCCGAACGAATCCTTGAGGATATTATCGCTGGCATTCCCCCAGAAATTACCGTACAGGTAATTAGCGATCGCGCTTTAGCCATTGACACGGCTATTCAAACAGCACAACCGGGAGACGGAGTAATTATTGCGGGTAAAGGCCACGAAGACTATCAAATTTTGGGGACAGAAAAAATCCATTTCGATGACCGCGAACAGGCCCGGGCCGCTTTGATGAAAGGGAAAAAGTGATTAGAGGTGATGAATTATCAAGAAAAGCTAAGATTACTTAACAATTGATAGAGGTCGCCAATTGTCAAATCTGTGATAGGCTAGAAGAGTTTAGGTAAAAATCCCAGTTAGCAAGCAACCGCTATCTTGATAAGTTGCCTCTGCGTTAACTAAGCAATGACACTAAAAGACGTTGTTTTAGTCGATAACCAAGACTAGAGGCGCACTTTGACTGTCTAGAGTTTCTGTATAGTTTTAGACTCTGGGAGACCCTCCCTCTTGAGGAGAATCTCCCAGAATACATTGTTGAACTGTGTTAGCCAAAAAGTATTGGTCAACTGGTGACTCTATATGACCTACTGCCTTAATCCCGACTGTCCTCAACCGAAAAACACCCCAAAAGCGTTAATCTGCCAGAGTTGCGGTTCAAAACTTCTTCTGCACGACCGCTATCAGATCCTAGGCATTTTGGGAAAAGGAGGGTTTGGGGCAACCTTTGTCTCATCGGATTTGTCTCTACCAGGTACCCCCCTATGTGTGGTTAAACAACTGCGACCTTCCACTGACGATCCTAATGTTTTTCAGATGGCCAGGGAACTTTTTGAGCGAGAAGCGGAAACCCTGGGAAAACTGGGCGTTCATCCGCAGGTTCCCCGATTATTGGACTATTTTGAAGATAATCAACAGTTTTATCTAGTTCAAGAATACGTTAAAGGTCATAACCTGCACCAAGAGGTAAAAAAACGCGGACCGTTTAGCGAAGCGGGAGTCAAACAGTTTTTAAGTGAACTGTTGCCGATTTTGAAATATATCCACAAACAAAAGGTAATTCATCGGGATATCAAACCCGCTAACCTAATTCTTCGGGAAACGGATCGAAAATTGGTTCTGATTGACTTTGGGGCTGTCAAAAATCAAGTTAACACTATTATTGTCAATGTCAATTCTCAAACTGCTTTCACTAATTTTGCCGTGGGTACCCAAGGTTTTGCCCCTCCCGAACAGATGGCCATGCGTCCGGTCTATGCTAGTGATATCTATGCCGTGGGAGCTACCTGTATCTATCTACTCACGGGCAAATCTCCTAAAGCTATCGAAGTTGATGTCAATACAGGTGAATTACTCTGGGAAAAATTAGTCAAGGTGAGTCCCCAGTTTGCTAAAGTCCTGAAAACAATGCTGGAAGTCTCCGTCCGTCATCGCTACAAATCCGCCCAAGAGGTAATGGATGCTTTAGACATGACCGCTTATGCCGATAGTCTAGCCCAAAGTTTAACCTCGGCTCCAATGGTTACTGCCCCGAAACCACCACAAGATTCAGGTCAAATACTCACTTCCTCAGTTTCTGGCACTATCAACTCTAAATTTCGCTCCAAAAATAAAAATTCAGGGGCCTCTCCAGATAATCTGTCGGGGGGACAGATCGCCTTTTCAACAACCAATACAAATACACCATCTAGAAACAAAGACCACAGCAGCGTAGATATAACCTTATCGAAGAGAAAACGCCGCTTAGATGAAAAAGCGATTTTCGATGCTTACGATAACGGCCGGCGCAATTTCGCCCAGGAGGACTTATCGAATCTCAATCTGTCTAAAGCAAAACTTTTGGGGGTAAATTTCTTTCAATGCAAATTAACAGGCACTAATTTACAAGGGGCGGATCTATCCAATGCGGATCTGGGCCGGGCTAATCTCACTCAAGCTATTCTCAAAAATACCAATTTAAATGATGCCTATCTCGGTTATGCAGACCTGGAAGAGTCCGATTTACGCGGGGCGAATCTCACCGGAGCCAATCTTCGCTACGCTCATCTCAAAAACGCTAATCTTTGCGGGGCTAATCTCTCTGATGCCCAAGTAACTCAAGAACAAATCGCCCTAGCAAAAACCAATTGGTTAACAGTTATGCCCAATGGTAAACGCGTTTACTGGTAATCTTTCCTTATGAATTATGAATTATGAATTATGAATTATGAATTGGGGAGCAGGGAGCTTTTTTCAGTGTTGCCAAAGGCACGGCGTAGCCGTCCAGTAAACAGTGGCCAGTAAACAATAATCAGTAATCAGTGAAAAGACAGTAGGAAAATTCGATTTAATACTGTCACTTAAAACTCAAATCTGATAACTGATAACTGATAACTGATAACTGATAACTGATAACTGATAACTGATTTAACCGCGGCTTTCCTTAAAGGTTTTGTAGGCGGTTTCGGAGTCGAAAATATGGCAATAATCAACGATTCGCTTCATTAATGCCCAAGAAAACTTGGTTTCTTTCAGGTGACTACCCCAATTTTCTTTGAGACTAGCGTGAACTTTGCGGAGGTTATAGGAAGGAATCGCCGTCGAGATATGATGGGGGATATGGACATTAATATCGTGACAGAGAATTTCTACCCAACGGGGATAGCTACAGTGAACTGTCCCTTCTAGTTGCGCTACAGCTTGATTCCAGTCTTCGGGATAGGAAAATTGAATATCGGGGTCCGTGTGATGGACAAGGGTAAAGGTACTCATCCAAAAATGATAGACAAACCAAGGCACCACCCAAAATTTAACCAATCCCCAGACACCAGTGTAGAAAATGAGGGTTGGGAAAAAAATAGCGGCAAAAACTAGGACGACAATCATCGAAAAGCGGGCTTTTTCCCGTTCGTTCTCCTTGAATTGTTCGATGTTGAAGTGTAGAATAGCCCAGTGGGCGATCGAACCAAGCCACCAGAAACGACCGCGAATGCCGCGATAAAAGAGACGCACTAAGGGATTGGCCGAGTTAAAAGCTTCTAATTCCCACGGATCCCAAGCATTATCTATAGTTACCATGTTAGTTTTAGCATGATGGCGATCGTGGAGGAAACGCCAGCAGTGGAAGGGATAGATAAGCGGTAAGAGGAAAATATGACCGACAAGATCATTAACCCAGGATCGATTAGAAAAAGACCGATGACCGCAATCATGGGCGATGACAAAAAATCCCGTTAAAGCTGTACCAGTGAAAATCCAAGCTAAAGGCAGTAAATACCAGGGAGAATAAACTAGCATTGCATAACCCGCAATGACCGCCAAAATATTCGCAATCACTCCAAACCAAGCTTTAACTGGGTCTTTCTGGAAATATTCTTTGGGAATGGTTTTAATAATATCTTTCAGTTTAAAGTCTGGCTCGATCGAGGTGATCAACTCCCCATGCAATTTATCCGTCGTTGCCGTCATGAAATCTCCAATTACACTTAGGTGAACCCTTGACAAGAAATCAGCTAGGAGGTTTGGCTAAATTCTGCTCCTTACCACAAGCCAATTTTTTTGTCAATATATTTTTAACTTTAATTAATAAACTTCCGCGAAGCTTAATAATCCTTTACTTTATATAACATAAGAGGGGATTTTCTGTTTTGGCAAAATTTGACGGCGGGTACATCTCATTTTTGTAAATCTACCAATTGGGATTTTTACGGAGAAACCCCCCTGCTAAAATCGGGCGTTGTTTCTGATTTTACCACTCAATCCCAGCTTTTGGGGGGTTCTACCCCCCAAACCCCCCGTTGGGGGCGTGGTGCCGCCCCCAAACCCCCCGCGCATTAGTTTTTCGGTGGGATGCTTACACGCAGCTGCTGATACATTTGTTATCATCTAAGAGTCACTGATAATTGCTGATTGTCGGTATTGTAAAGTTTTGTAAAAAATATATGCAAATGACTGCAAAAAACTGCTAACATGGTTAGTACAAGTTTACGTTGCAGTTCATATAAAACTATCAGATTATGCTAAGAAAAAAGGGGTCAGTTATGACACTGCTTGGAGAATGTGGAATCGAGGGCAGTTACAAGGAGAACGTCTTCCTACAGGAACAATTATTATTTTTGAAGATGACCGTTCTTGCGGTGAAAATAAAGTAGCTATTTATGCGCGAGTTTCTAGTT